>JAKDNC010000671.1 GCA_030452025.1 Nocardioides sp.
GGCGCCCGCGCTCGCGACGGCCGCGAGGATCGCCACGATCGGGATCGCGCCATTCGCCACCTCGACGGCAGAGGGCCAGTCACCAACGAGCGCACGTCGCTGCTCGAAATAGGTCGGCACCTCCAGCGCAAGGGTGAGAGGCACCAGGGCCCAGATCCATGAACGTGCGACGAACCGGAGACTAATGAGCCACATCCGCACCTCGAATCAGATTCAAGTAGGCGACCTCGAGGCCCGCGGTGTCCGTCTTTCCCTCACGGCCGTACAGTTCGGCGAACTCGGTGAGCGAGCCGTCGAAACGCTTCCGGCCCTCATCGACGACGATCAACTGGTCTGCGATCGGAGCGACATCTGCCAGCACATGGGTGCTGATCAGGGTCACACGGTCGCAGTCGGCCGAGAGAATCTCCCGAAGTTGTGCGCGCTGCGCGGGATCGAGGCCCACGCTGGGCTCGTCGAGCAAGAGCACTCGAGGATTGTGGACGATCGCTGCCCCGAGCATGAGGCGCTGGAACTGTCCCCCCGAGAGGTTTCCGGCGCGCACGTGGCGACGAGAAGCCAGATCCACACGGTCGAGGGCTCGGTCCACCACCCCTGAGCGGTCTTGGTTCGCCACACCATGCATCCAGGCAAAGGTTGCCAGTACATCCTCGACGGGCATCCAGCCATGCCATGTCGGTCGCTGCGGCAGATACCCCAAGACCGCCCGGTACGGTTTGATCCTCCGCCGCGTGATCCTTGCTCCACCGAATGTGAGGTGACCTGCGTGCGGCCTCAGAGTGCTGGCCAGCATCCGCAGGAGGGTGGTCTTGCCAGCGCCGTTCGGTCCCAGGAGTGCGGTCACTCCCGTAGCGAATTCCGCGCTGAGATCCTGCACCGCCATCACGTTCCCGAACCGTCGCGTCAATCCTTCGGCTCCAAGGACTGGTGGCGAGGGGGACATTTCGTCGGTGTTCAATCGAGTGACCTGCAGGAACTCATGGGTACTGCCACGACCCCTTCTTGGTGTGATCCGGCTTGTACCAAGGCGTGTGATGGACCATCTTCGGCTTTGCCCGGTATCTGCGGGATCGCCAGGTGGATTCCGTGAGGTAACTCGTGCGCCAGCCGTCGGCCACGCCGTACCAGTTCGTCTTGTCCTGGCTTAGCTTCCACCATCTCGTGACGGTGGTGCCGGAAGAGGTCTTGGCTCGGTAATAAGCCTGTTGATTGACTTCAGCGCGTGTACCCCACCCGTCCCGAGTGACATCGCGGAAGTTGATCCTTGTCCGACTCTTGGTGTTCGAGCCGGTGACGAGGTAGGTCTTGCCGCCGGAGGCCTTCGAGACCAATCGACCGTCGTGGTAGACCTTGATCGAGCCGAAGTGGTCGGCGGAGTGTGCAGAGAAAGCGGTGATGGCGGAGATCGCGGTCACCAGGGCGACGAGTTTGGAAACTCTCTGAAGACGAGTTTGGAAACTCTCTGAATCAGTATCATGAAGTTGTCATCGCTTCCGGAACCTGCCGAGTGGGCCCGAGCGTCCCCTCCGAAGAGACAGGATTCCTGTCTTGGCGCGGAACTCTAACACAGCTCCGGGCCGTTCGGGGACGATTCGGCAGCCCGCCGTAGCGACGCGAAAAGTGATTCGCGCGCCCATGGCCGCGGCGCCGTTCAGCGACCTGCCACTCGTCCTGCGCCCCGATGAGCACGCAGGCTGTGAGCCTGTGCAGGGCTGCTGGGTTGGGATGATCCTGACCACGTCGGTGCGTCGCTTGACCGCTCCGTTGGGTCGTTCCAGGGGTTGGTCGACCGGACCTTGGCCAGTTCCATCGGGGAAGTCTGCGAATGCGGCGACCTCCTCGCGGGCCGAGGCGGTGTCGTTGTGAGTCGATGACGAAGGGACCGCTGCGTGAGGCCCCCTTCCACTTGGAGTTGGCCACGACGTACACCGACAAAAGGGACCTGGAGCCACGGGTCATCAACGCCCTCTGCATAGGGCCGTCGGCCGGAATGAAGGTGTTGACCCGCCTCGATTCGCCGTTGCGGTCCAGTCTGTTCGTAGAGCATCGAGCTCGCCCGCCCAGACGTTTCTGCGCACACGCAGCACGCGCTCGATTGCAGCGCGAGCGCCTTTGGACAAAGCCTCAATGACCGCGGGCCCGGCCGGCGTACGTGGGTATGTGTGTAACTGGCTCGGACACGGCTTGGGGGTGGGCGGCTTTCTCCTTGACGACCGCGTGCTCCCCGGCGGGCGTCCTTTTCACCTTCGAGACCCAGCGGCAACGAACTAGGCTCACGCCATGATCGACTCCGAGTTCATCACCTGGGACGCCCCCGACGCCG
>JAKDNC010000044.1 GCA_030452025.1 Nocardioides sp.
AGTTGCACCAGCCGTTCGCGAACGCAGAGGCCAGCGACGCGCGATACGTGCTGTAGGCCAGGGCATCGCGCAGCTGCATCGGCGGCGCGGCGACCCCGCCACCCTCAGGCCGGAGCCTGGCGCCGGAGAGACGCACCGACACCACCAGGGCGGCGACGATCAACGCCACTGCGTACACGATGAACGGCACCCGCAGACCGAAGGCCGCCAGCGATCCACCGATGACCGGTCCGACCATGCCGCCGATCAGGAACGAGCTGGCATACGCCGAGCTGACCCGCCCGCGGATCGTCGGCGGCGCCAGCCTCACCACCAGAGCCATCGCGGAGACGGTGAACATCGTCGAACCGATCCCGCCGAGCCCACGCAGCAGCAACAGCTGGGTGTAGGACTGCGCGAACGCCGTCGCGAAGGACGAGGCCGCCACGATGAGCAGGCCGGTCAAGTAGACCGGGCGCTCCCCCAGCTTCGCGACCAGCGCCCCGCCAGCGGGTGCGAAGACCAGGCGGAAGAAGGCGAACGCCGAGACGACGAGGGAGGCCGCGGCGACCCCCACGTCGAAGCTGCGCGCATAGGCCGGCAGGACCGGTGAGACCAGCCCGTAGCCGACCGCGATGACGAAGGCCGCGGCGACCAGGACCCAGATCTCCGAGGGGATCGGGATCTTCGCGTTGCGGGTCCCGGGCCGGGCCGCCTCAGGCAAGGTGGATGGGAACCACCAGGTCCCCCACGATCAGGATGACACTCATCACCAGGAAGGCGCCGGCCACCACGTAGGCGATCGGCAGCAGCTTCGCCACGTCGACATGTCCCGGGTCCGGCAGGCGCCGCAGCTTCGCCCAGCCACGGCGGATCGCCTCCCAGAGCGCGCCGGCGATGTGGCCACCGTCGAGTGGCAGCAGCGGAACGAAGTTGAACATCCCGATGAAGAAGTTGAATCCTGCGACGAGCATCAGGAGAAACACCAACTTCTCCTTGACCGGGAATTCCTGGTGGGCCGCGGTCTCACCGGCGATCCGGCCACCACCCACGACGCTCATCGGGCCCTCGGGGTCACGCTCCCTGGCGCCGACGATTGCCTCGCCGACTCCCCATACCTTCACAGGCAGATGGGCCAGCGACTTCACCGTCTGCACGGTCATGTCGCCCATCTGAGCGAGGGTGTAGAACAGTCCGCCGGTCTGCGGCTCCGAGAGGGGCACGACGCCCAGGAAACCGACCTGGGTCAGCGTCTCGTCACTCGTCGACGTCGGACGCGCCTGGACGGTGGTGTTCGTGGTGAGTGTCGTCAGCTCTCCGTCGCGACGGACCTCGATCACAGCCCGGCCGTCGGAGTTCTCCCGGATCTTCTTCTGCAGGTCGCTCCACTCGCGGATCGGGGTGCCGTTGAAGGCGACGATCTCGTCCCCGCGCTGCAATCCGGCTTCAAAGGCAGGGCTGACCGGGTCCTTGTCGTTGCAGACCCGACCCGACTCCTCATAGGGGACGATGCAGGGCTGCACCTCCTGGACCTCGGTCCGGGTGGAGATGTCGGAGATGTTCCCGTAGGACGCGAAGAGACCGACGAAGATCACGAACGCGATCAGGATGTTCACCGCCGGTCCGGCGGCCATCACGATGACCTTCTTCCACCACGCCATCTTGTAGAAGAGCCGCTCCTCGTCGCCCTCCTGGACCAGCTCCCACTCCGCCGCACGCGCGTCGGAGATCAGCTGGGTGAACATGCCGGTGTTGGACTGGCGCAGGTGGCCGTCCTTGTCGGGCGGCAGCATCCCGATGATCTTGACGTAGCCGCCGAGGGGGATCGACTTGATGCCGTACTCGGTCTCGCCGACCTTCTTCGACCAGATCGTGTTGCCGAAGCCCACGAAGTACTGCGTGACCTTGCCGCCGAACTTCTTGGCCCACACCATGTGGCCCATCTCGTGGAGCGCGATCGAGAGCAGGATGGCGACCACGAAGATCACCACGCCGAGCGTGTAGTAGACCACCGTCATACGGTGCCGGCTCCTTCAGCTATGACACGTGAGGCCGCGCGACGGGCCCAGGCGTCCGCACCGAGCACGTCGTCGACGGTCAATTCCTGGGTCAACGGTACGTCGTAGTCCCCCAGAACGCTCGCCACCGTGTCGACGATCCCCGTGAACGCCAGCTCCCCGGAGAGGAACGCGTCGACGCAGACCTCGTTGGCCGCGTTGTAGACCGCCGGGGCGGTGCCCCCTCGCTCCCCGGCGCTCCGGGCCAGGCCGACAGCGGGGAACGCGTCGCCGTCGAGCGGGAAGAACTCCCACGTCTCGGGCTTTGTCCAGTCCACCGGCAGGGCTGCGTCGGGCACCCGATCGGGCCAGTTGAGGCCGAGCGCGATCGGAATCATCATCGTCGGCGGGCTCGCCTGCACCAGCGTCGATCCGTCGTGGAACTCCACCATCGAGTGCACCACCGAGGTGGGGTGCACCACGACCTCGATCTGGTCGAACGGGATCCCGAAGAGAAGGTGCGCCTCGATCACCTCGAGTCCCTTGTTGACCAGGGTGGCTGAGTTGACCGTGATCACCGGCCCCATCGACCAGGTGGGATGGTTCAGTGCCTGCTCGGGGCCGACGTCGGCCAGCTCCGCGCGGGTGCGCCCCCGAAACGGTCCCCCACTCGCGGTCAGCACCAGACGACGTACCTCCTCGGGCGCCCCGCCCCGCAGGCACTGCGCCACCGCGGCATGCTCACTGTCGACGGGCACGATCTGGCCGGGCGCGGCCCGGGAGGTGACCAGCGGGCCGCCGATGATCAGCGACTCCTTGTTGGCCAGGGCCAGTGTGTTGCCAGCCTCCAGCGCGGCCAGGGTCGGGCGCAGTCCGACGGCGCCGGTGATGCCGTTGAGAACGACGTCGCACGCGAGTCCTGCGGCCTTGACCGAGGCGGCCTCGCCGAGCCCGGAGAAGGCCGGGGTGAACTCACGCACCTGGGCCTCGAAGCGCTCCTGGTTGGAGCCACCGGCCGTCAGGCCCACGACCCGAAACCGGTCCGGGTTGGCCCTGACCAGGTCGAGCGCCTGGGTCCCGATGGAGCCGGTGGAGCCCAGAATGACGACATCGCGAAGTGACACGGAAGTCATGGTGCCAGCCCACCGGGCGCCGGTGCTCACTTGTAGCCGTTCTCAGCGGTCCTGGCCGGGCGCTTGCCGGTGTAGAGCCAGGCATTGAAGAAGGAGCCCAGGTCCTCTGCGCTGATCTCCTCCGCAAGCGCCTTGAAGTCCGCGTTGGAGCCGTGGGTCCGCCCGGTCACCCATGACCTGAGCAGGCGCTTGAAGTCCGGCGTGCCGATCCGGTTGCGGAGGGCCTGCGCGGCCATCGCCCCGCGCTCGTAGACCTCGGGCGCGAAGAGTCGCGCCGGGCCCGGGTCGCCGATCCGCAGACGCCAGTCCACCGACCCGCTCGAGGCGCCCCACGCGTGGCGCAGCCAAGCTGCCGGGCTCCTGAAGCCCCAGCCGTCGGTGAGCAACTCCATGTAGGAGGCGAGTCCCTCGTTGACCCAGATGTCACGCCAGTTCTTCACCGCGACCTTGTCCCCGAACCACTGGTGGGCCAGTTCATGGGCGACCAGCGACGTCTGACCGCGACCCCCGACGAAGGGGTACGTCGGCCGGGTCTGGTTCTCCAAGGCGAACGCGACATCGAGTGAGGTGACCAGGCCGCCGGTGGTCGAGAACGGGTAGTCGCCCAGCCAGGACTCGAGCTGGCGCAGCACCCGTGGCGTCATCCGCAGGAACCTCATCGCCCTGCGCTGCCGCGTGGGCCCGAACTCGCGGGAGACCGCGTTGATCCACGGCAACCCGTCGCGGGTGCGTCCGCGCTCGATCTTGTAGCGACCGGCGGCGAAGAACGCGAGGTATGTCGCCATCGGTTCGTCGGCGCGCCAGTGCCAGGTGGACATCTTCTTGCCGGCACGCCTGCTGACCAGTCGTCCGTTGGCGATCGCCTGGAGCCCCTTGCGGACCTCGATCCGGATGTCGAACTTCGCCTTGTCGCTCGGGTGGTCATTGCTGGGGAACCAGTACGCCGCGATGTGTGGCTCGCCCATCGCGACGGCTTCCTCGCGGTTGCCGATCCACGACTTCTCTCCGGCCCATCCGATGCCCGCGGGCCGGCCGGCATAGGTGACGCGGACCTTGAACGACCGGCCCTTGTCGATGGTCTGTTTCGGCGTGACCCGCAGCTCGTGACGCCCCGGTCGGGTGAACTTCGCGGGCGTCCCGTTGACCTTCACCGACTTCACACGGAGCAGGAAGTCGAGGTTGAACCGACTCAGGTCTCCGGTGGCCCGAGCGGTGATCGTGGTGGCGCCGACGATCCGCTGCTGGCCGAGGATCATCCGGTTGCGGATGCCGTAGTGCACGACGTCGTAGCCGCCGTTGCCGTCGGCGGGAAAGTACCCGTCCCCGGCTCCGGGGAGGCCCGGGGCGGGCGACGAGCGCTGCGCCACGGGCTCTGCTGCGGCAGCGCCCACGGTGAGCAGGAGGACGCCGGCCAGTGCGGCCGCCGTGCCACGGAGTGGGCTCATTCCGGGCTGCCCTCCAGGATGATGACGCGACCCGCCGCCAGGTCGGCGAGCTGACGCGCGAAGCGCGAGTCGTGGCCGGGGACGCCGCTGACCGGGACAGCCTCGTCGAGGAGGACGTACGCCGTGGTGTCGCCGGCGACCGGTTCGGTCCCGGCCGGGTCGGTCCGTCCGGCCTTGACCGCAACCTCCCAGTCGAGGTCGCGCCGGGCGTCCTCGGGCGGAGGACCCCGCAGGATGACCACGGGAGGTGTGTGGTCGGCATAGGTCAACACCCGGCTGGTCACCACGAGCGCCGGTGTGTGCCGGTCGATCGCCGACCCGGGGTCAGCTTCGGGCAGTGCGACGTGGACCGCACCGATGCGGGCGGCCGCGAGGAAGGCCAGCAACTCATCGAGCGGGTCATCGAGGAGGACGGCCACGCGGGCTCCGGGGGTGACACCCATGCCCCTCATCACGCCGGCCAGCGCAGCCACACGTTCGAGCAGATTGGCGAAGTCGATCGTCTCCTCGCCTTGACGCACGGCGACGTCGACCGCGCGGCCGCGGACGATCTGGAGGTCGACGGCCTCGTAGCAGAGGTTCGTCGTCCCCGCGTCGTCGCCGGTGGGCGCCCGGAACCACGTCAGCTGCACGTCGTACCCCTCGATAATTCAGTTGCCCTCGTCGTCCGCGGTCACGGATGATCCGAGGTGAAGCGTACGGCGTCGTGCCGTGCCCCTGATGAGAGGAGCCCTGACATGTCAGAAGTTGTCGTCGGCCTGTCCGCAGCCCGTTCCCCTCATCCCTGGAGCACCCTTGACCTCGTACGACCGCCGCTACGACGGCATTGATCCCCGCTTCGTCTTCGACTTCGAAGCGCTCGACGAACCTGACACCGACACCCAACGCTGGTCCACCTGGCTATCGGTGGAGCCGCTGTGCCGTGGGCCGGAGCCCCGCCCCGACTGGGTGGTGACCGGCCAGGGCGCCGTCGACACCGAGCTCGGCATCCTCAAGACCGGCAAGGAGGCCGAGGTCTTCCTCCTGGAGCGCGGCCTGCCTGGGCAAGGTGGCGTGGTGATGGCCGCCAAGCGCTACAAGTCCCGGGACCACTCATCCTTCCATCGCAGCGGGGCCTACACGGAGGGCTGGTCGACGCGACGCTCACGTGACGCCCGGGCAGTGAAGACCAAGACCACGTTCGGCCGGGAGGTCGCCGCCGGCCAGTGGGCGAACGCCGAGTGGCAGGCGCTGCAGCGGTTCTGGACAGCCGGCGTGCCGGTGCCCTACCCGGTGCAGATCGACGGCACCGAGATCCTGATGGAGTTCATCTCTGTCGGCGACGGGGATCCGGCGCCGCGGCTGGCCCAGGTCCGTCCGTCGCCGGAGTTGCTCCCGCACTATTTCGAGCAGTTGCGCGACGCCATGGCGGCGTTGGCCGCCGACGGAGTCGCCCACGGCGACCTGTCGCCGTACAATCTCCTCGCCGCGGACGAACGGCTGGTGATCATCGACCTTCCCCAGGCCGTCGACATCGTCGGCAACACCCAGGGGATGGACTTCCTGATGCGTGACTGCGCGAACGTGTGCGCCTGGTTCCGTCGTCGAGGGCTGGACCCGGAGATCGCTGACGAGCACGCGCTGTTCGGCGACCTGATGGCCCACGCCTTTTGAGTGGGGCCACGCCCTAGAGTCGACGGCATGCGCAGGAGGAACCGCGGACCCGTCGTCGAGATCGAGACCCTGGACGAATTCGACCGCCGCATCGCACACCGTCCACGCTCCATGTCCGGATGGCACCTGCAGGCCGTCGACCTGCGGCGGCGCAGCGCAGCGCTCCGCAGGGTCGACGTGGCCGGAGCCCTGTTCCTCGGCTGCGAGTTCGCCGACGGTGACGAGGACAGCGTGCGTGATCGTGGTGCGGTCGTCTTCCCACACATCCCCGACGTCCCGGTCGACATCTATCGCAGTCATCTCTACACGGCCCCGGAGCTCTTCGACTCGCTCGTGTCCAGCCCCCGGGGTGATCGCGCGGGCGACTACGACGCCTCGCTCGATGCCCGGGTCTATGCTTGGTCCAAGCAGCCACCGGACCTGGACGTCACCCTCGCCCAGGCACTGCACGACCACGCCATCGACGATGCACTCTCGTCCTGGATCGAGGCGAGGCACCTGGTCGGAGTGATGGGTGGACACGCGCTGCAGCGTGATGACCCGGCCTACGCCGAGGCGGCCCGGCTCGGCCAGCTGATCGCGGCCACGGGCCGCACGGTCGCGACCGGAGGCGGGCCGGGCGCGATGGAGGCCGCCAACCTGGGCGCTCGACTGGCCGGGCAGGACGTCACTGAGGCGTTGGAGGCCCTCGCGAAGGCACCGTCATTCCGCCCCGACGTCGGACAGTGGGCCAGGACCGCCTTCGAGGTCCTCGGAGACGTCGATGACCCACGAGATGGCCCTGGTTCTCTTGGCATCCCCACCTGGCACTACGGCCACGAGCCACCGAACCCGTTCGCCACCGCCATCGCGAAGTACTTCCGCAACGCCACCCGGGAGGCGATCCTCCTGGAGGTCTGCGACGCCGGCATCGTGTTCCTCCCCGGCGCCGCCGGGACGGTGCAGGAGATCTTCCAGGACGCCTGCGAGAACTACTACGCCGACGCGTCCTCGGTCGCCCCGATGATTCTGGTCGGTCGCGATCACTGGACCCGCACGATCCCCGCCTGGCCGTTGCTCCGGGCGCTGGCCGCCGAGCGCGACATGGCCGACGTCGTGCACCTCGTGGACTCCGTCGATGAAGCCGCCGAACTCCTCGGCTGAGCCGACCCGGCCACGCATCACCACGAGTACTCGGGCTGGTCCGGCTGGTAGGGGTAGTCCTCCAACTCCTGGCTGTCCTTGCGCTCCGCCTGGCCCTCGGCGTTGCGCTCCTTGAGCTTCTCCTTCTTCCTCTCCCGCTCGGGATCGGGCTTCTGTTTCTTCTTCTGCGGCTTCTGCTTCTTCTCGTCCGCGTCCTCCGAGCGGACCTTCTGCTCGAGTCGCTCGTCCGTGGACCTGGAGTCCTCCGTGTCGCACTCCCCCTCGGCGAGCACCTCGCGCCCGGCGCGCCAGGCCTCGATTGCGGCCAGGGTGTTCTGGTCCTCCTTCGCCGCGTCCCCGATCTCCTCGTGGGCGAGGGCGATGTTGACCCGGATCACGCACCGCTGGTCGGCCGGCGCGTGCTTCAGCGCCGCCTCGAAGTCCATGATCGCGCGGTCGTAGTCCTCGCTTCCGAACCGGGCATCACCCTCGTTGAACGGCGCCCGCCAGCGCTCGATGGCGTTGAGGGTGCGGTTCCCGGCGAACTCACTACGGGCGTCGTCGTATCTCTGCGCGGAGTACGCCGACTCACCGCCGGACTGTGCCCCGAACATCAGCAACACCTTGGTCGCGAAGACCAGCAGCAGGATCGACGGGACGATTCCCCAGACGTAGAGCCTGTTCCGCTTCTCCGTCCGTATGTTCACCGGGCCCTCGCCTCCCTGCGGGCGGCGAGGAAGCCGCGCAGTCCGAACCACAGCTCGAGCAGTCCGAGACCGAAGAGCAGGATGCCGGGGATCCAGAAGAGCTCGTGCTTGGCGCGCGACTCCTCGTCGTCGTCGCTGAAGTGCCGGTCAACCCCCTTGGCCCACTTGTCCAGCCCACCGGGGTCGGTGCGGTGCTGGTAGTCGACGCCCATCTGGTCGGCCACCATCTCCAGGTTCTCCTCGTCGAGCTTCGACAGCGCGTCGTCGTAGTCCTCGGGGTCGTGGATCTTGGAGCCGCCCGGCTCCTTCTCCTCGATCGGCATCGGCCCGCCGTCCTCGGTGCCGTAGCCGAGAACGATGCCGTCGTCGACCATCCCGGCGATCTCCTCGAAGGACTCTTGTGCGCCTTCCTCGACAGTGTTCTCTCCGTCGCTGATGAAGATCACCACCCGCTTGCGGTCGGGACGGTTCTCCTCCGCGCTGGTGAGCACCCTGGTCATCTCCTCCAACGGCGCATCGACCTTCGAGCCCGCGCCGTCAAAGACGTCCTCGCGACGCATGGTGTCCACGACGCTCTGGAACGCCGCCGTGTCACTGCTGAACGGGAGCTCGGTGCGGGTGAACCTGCCCCAGGTCATCAGCGAGAAGCGCGCTCCCGACATGCTCCGCGTGATCTCGGCCAGATCGGCTCGTACGCCGTCCAGTCGTGACTTGTCGCCGTCGTAGTCGAGGGCGGACATGCTGGTGGTCCGGTCGACGACGACCAGCACCTCAAGGTCCGAGACCCGCTCCGGGGTGGCCACCTCCCCCGCGCCCGGCCGAACGACGATCCCGACCGCGCACAGCACCATCAGCGCCCGCAACACCCAACCGCCCCGATCCATCGGGCGGCGCACGAGGAAGATCAGCACCAGGGCGAGCAGCACAGCCGCCAGCGTCCAGATCAGCCACGGCTCGGTCATCGGACGGAAGGTCATGACCGCCTCCTGATGCCGGCGAGGAGGACGAGCACGACGCCCGCGGAAGCCAGCCCGGCGCCCCACCAGGGCTCGTCGTTGACGATGACTTCCGGCGGCTTCTCGCTCCGCTCGGACTCGAGCTGATTGATCCCGTCGACGATGCCGCCGAGGGACCCCTCGCCCATCACCTGGAGCTGACCGCCGGTGCTCTCGACGGCTTCCTCGAAGCTTCGTTGTCCACCTGGGTTCAACGTGTCCATCTCGGGCGTACCGAAGCCGTAGACGACGACGTCCTCGTCGGAGGCGTAGTCGGCCGCCTCCTGGAGGGTGAAGACGCCCTTGCCCTGCGGGTCGTTGTCGGAGGCCAGCACGATCGCGCGGCCACGCTCCTCGTCGGGCCGGTCGAAGCGGTCGACGCAGGAGGCGAGCCCGTCGCCGATCAGCGAGCCCTTGCGACGCCCGATCTGGACCCCCGCGATGAAGTTGTAGTCGTAGGTGTCGAACGACTCCACTGCCTCGTCGAGCTGGTCGACCACGAAGTCATAGTCGTCGGTGAGCGGGAAGATCGTGACTGCCACCTCGCTCCAGATCGCGAGTCCGATCCGCTCCCCCTCGAGGTCCTCTGCGATCCGTGAGAACTCCTGCGCGATCTCCTCGTCGTAGTCGGTCATCGAACCAGACACGTCGAGGCAGAGCAGGATGTCGCGGTTGGAGAACGTCTCCTGGTTGACCTCCTCCGAGGTCGGCCGCGAGACCAGCACGATCGTCCCGGCCAGCAGGAACAGCACGGCCAGGCAGCGCACGGCGGTCGCCCACTGCCGGTTGCGCACCAGGGCCCGGTAGCGCGGGATCCGGCGCAACCGCGCCGCGTGCGCCATGAGTACGGCGTCCGGTCGCTTCGCCGCGCGCCTCGGCCAGAAGACTGCCGCAACGACCACGATGACCACGACGACCGCCAGGGCGATGCCCAGCCAGAGCCACCTCAGGTCCATGTCGCCACCAGATGTCGGGCCCGGGCCAGGGTGTGGTCGAGCGGTTCGTACTGCGGCGCCGGTGAGGGCGCGAACTCCGGTGGGTACATCAGCGCGATCGCCTCGGCCACCGGTGTGGCCCCGACAGCCTGGAGGTCGGCCAGGGCCATCGACCCGGTCGGCACACCGGTCACCTCGGCGACGAAGTGGCGCACCACGAGACTCATCTGCTGATAACCGGCGCGCTCGGTGATCCCGCCTTCCGCAACCTGTTGCCCGATCCGCTCGAGCTCGAAGAGCGCACGATCGCGCGCGGTCGGCAGACCCACCCTGCGGCGTGCCTCCGCCCAGGCCGGAGCGTTCGCCCAGATCGTGACGCCGGCGTACCAGCCGACGACGAGAACCAACGCCAGGAGCGCGAGCCACAGCCAGTACGACGAGTAGCCGACCGGGTCGGTGAATTCCTCAGCGGCGGCCAGCATGACGATGCCTCTCGAGGAGTCGCAGGACGGCGTGCACGGCGCTCTCCGTGTCGTGGACGTGGGCGTGGACGACTCCGAGCGAGTCCAGGCGACGACGCATTCCGGTGGCCTCGGCGCGGGTCATCGCGACGAATTCTTCGTGCAGCTGCCGGTCGTTGCGCGCCCACTCGGGGACGAGGTCACCGGTGTCGATGTCGACCAGGTGACGCAGGTCGGGCGCATCCGTGGGGTCCAGGTCGCCGATCGAGACGAAGAGGACCTCGTGCTGCACGGTCAGCCGCCGCAGCGCGGTCGCGAGCTCCTCGTCCACGGCGTACTCATCGGAGACGATCAGCAGGATGGCGCGACGGCGGACGTTGCGGGCCACGAACCGCAGCACGGCGTGGAGGTCGGAGCGTGGCCCGTCGACCCGCGTGGTGGCGTGGATGGCCTCGAGTCGCTTCTCGAGGTTCAGCTCTCCCCCGGCAGGCGGCATCAGCCACTGCTTGTCGGCGTGGCCGTGGGCCAGGGACACCTGGTCGCCGTGCTTGACCGCGAGATAGCCGATGATCCCGGCAACGGTGATCGCCAGATCCCGCTTGGGGACGGCGATGTCGTTCATCGCTGCCATGCTGCGGCCGGTGGAGGCAGCCACCATGATGGTGTGCTTGCGCACCGCGGCATATCTCTTGACCAGCAGGCTGCGGCTGCGCGCCGATGCCTTCCAGTCGATGTCCTTGACGTCGTCGCCGCGCACATAGGTGCGCAGGTCGTTGAAGTCCATGCTGCGGCCGGTCAGCAGCGATGCGTATTCGCC
The DNA here is from genome assembly GCA_030452025.1 of Nocardioides sp. Classification (GTDB taxonomy): domain Bacteria; phylum Actinomycetota; class Actinomycetes; order Propionibacteriales; family Nocardioidaceae; genus Nocardioides. The sequence continues at coordinate 11,245 of JAKDNC010000044.1, forward strand.
CTCGAGGAGACCGCGCACCTTGCGGTGCGCGTGGATCGACATTCGGGTCTTGACCCGCGTGAGATGCGCAGTCACGAGAGCCTCACGGGGACGGAACGGCAGCGAACACCGCGTCGATCACGGCTTCGGGCTTCACCCGGTCGGCCAGCGCCTCGAAGTTGAGGCGGAGCCGGTGCCGCAGGATGCTGTGTCGCAGGTGGCGCACGTCCTCGGGGATGACGTGGTTACGCTCGGCGAGGATCGCCAGGGCCCGGGCGACCTGGAAGAACGCAAGCGTTCCTCGCGGGCTCGCGCCGGTCTCGACGTAGCGGCCCATCTCGGGGCCGAGGACCTGTTCTGTGCAGCGGGTGGCGTGCACCAGGTCGACGATGTAGCGCTTGATGACCGGGGCGACGTACACCCGGTCGGCCAGGCGGGAGAGCGACTGGACCTGGTCAGGGGTGACCACGGAGGCGACGGTGCTGCCCGTGCCGAGCGCACCGCTCTCATAGCGGTCGAGGACCTCGAGCTCCTCGTTGCCCTGGGGATACTCGACGACCTCCTTGAGCAGGAACCGGGCCAGCTGCGCCTCGGGGAGGACGTAGGTGCCCTCATCCTCGATCGGGTTCTGGGTGGCCAGGACCATGAACGGCACCGGGAGCGGGTGGATCACCCCGGCGATCGAGGTCTGCCGCTCCTGCATCGCCTCGAGCATCGCCGACTGGGTCTTGGCGCTCGCCCGATTGATCTCGTCGAGCAGCACGAAGTTGGAGTGCACCGGGCCGAGCTGGGTCTCGAAGATGTGGTTGCGCGGGTCATAGACCTGGGTCCCGATGATGTCGCTGGGCAGCAGGTCTGGCGTGCACTGGATGCGAGCGAAGTCGGCCTGGATCGCCTTGGCCAGCGTCGAGGCGGCCAGCGTCTTCGCGAGGCCGGGGACGGACTCGAGCAGGATGTGCCCCTCGGCCAACAGACTCACCAGCAGCGAGGTCCTCAGCCGTTCCTGGCCGACGACGCGCTTGGAGAAGGCCTGGGAGATCTCCTGGACCACCCTGCTGGCCTTGGCGAGCTCCGCGGGTTCGATCGTGCGCGGCCGTGACGACATGCGTGGGGTCCTCTTCTGGCGGGTGGCGGTGCGACAGTGAGCATGCCCCGCAGGCGGCCGGCTCAAACCCGCTGCCGGTCTGCTGATCGTTATCGCGCAATTGCGGCCGTGTGACATGAGAAT
>JAKDNC010000672.1 GCA_030452025.1 Nocardioides sp.
CTTCTTCGAGGATGCGAATGTTGATGTCGACCATGCTCAAGGGTCGCACAGCAATGGTGCTGACGGCTCGCTGCGGAACTGAGGCCGAGCCGCTCAGAGGACCTTGGACAGGAACGACTGGGTGCGCTCGTGCTGGGGGCTGGCCAGGACTTCGGCGGGGTCGCCCTCCTCGAGGATGACGCCGCCGTCCATGAAGACCAGCTTGTCGCCGACCTCGCGAGCGAAGCCCATCTCGTGGGTGACGACCATCATCGTCATTCCCTCGTGCGCCAGGTCCTTCATCACGGCCAGGACGTCGCCCACCAGCTCGGGGTCCAGCGCTGAGGTCGGTTCGTCGAAGAGCATCATGTCGGGCTGCATCGAGAGCGCCCGCGCGATCGCGGCGCGCTGCATCTGGCCACCCGAGAGGTGCGCGGGGAAGGCCGATTCCTTCTCGGCGAGTCCGACCTTCTCGAGGTTGGCCCGGGCAATCTCGACCGACTCGTCCTTCGTGCGACCCGCAACCTTCTGCTGCGCGATGGTGAGGTTGCGCAACACAGACATGTGCGGGAACAGGTTGAACTGCTGGAAGACGATACCGATGCGAGCGCGCAGTTTGTCCACGTCGGCGTCGGGGTCGGTGATCTCCTCACCCTCGACGAAGATCTTTCCCTTGGTGGGGATCTCCAGCAGGTTCACGCAGCGCAGCAGTGTCGACTTCCCCGACCCCGAGGGGCCGATGACACACACCACCTGTCCGTTGCCGACGTGGAAGTCGATGCCCTTGAGGACCTGGTTGTCGCCGAAATACTTGTGCAGCTGCTGGACGTCGATCGCTGCGTCGCTGCGCTTGGTGCTGCTGCTGTTCTGCTCCACGGTCATCAGCGGGCCCTCTCCGCGCGGCTCTCCATACGGCGTACGACGATCGACAACGGCACAGTGATCAACAGGTAGCACAGGCCGATCACAATGATGGGGGTCAGGTTGGCGGCGCTGTTCATGCCCTGCCGACCGAACTTGGTGAGCTCGTAGCCGCTCAATGAGAGACCCAGGATGTAGACCAGCGAGGAGTCCTTGGTGAGCAGGATCAGCTCGTTGGTCAGCGGAGGCAGGATGATCCGGAATCCTTGGGGGACGACCACGCTGATCATCGCGCGGGAGTGGGACATGCCCAGCGAGCGGGCCGCCTCCATCTGCCCCTTCGGCACCGCCTGGATGCCGGCCCGAATCGTCTCAGCCATGTAGGCGCCCCCGACCAGGCCCAACGCCAGGGTCACGATTCCCAGGTTGCCGAAGGGGATCTCACGCGCCGGGAACGCCAGGCTGAGACCGACGCTCAGCGCGATGAAGACGACGAGGGCCGGCAGTCCGCGGAACAGCTCGATGACCGCGGTGGCGATCCACCGGTATGGCCCCACGCTCGAGAGGCGCATCAGGGCCAGGATCAGCCCCAGCGCCAGCCCGAACGTGAAGCCGCACGCGGTGTAGATGATCGTGTTCTTGAGCGCGATGGTCAGAACCTGTGGGAACTGGTCCTTGACCACCCCCCAGTCGAAGAACGCCCGGTGCAGCTGACCCCAGTCGGCGACAAAGTAGATCGCCACGGCAACGAGCACGAGGACGGCGTACTGGACGTAGCGCCACCTAGCGGCACGCTGGCGTGGACTGGCCATGGATCAGATTGCCTTCTGTCGGAGATTCGTGGGAGTCACTTGGCGGGAGCCTCGCCGAACCACTGCTCGTAGACCTTGTCGTACTCCGGGCTGGCGATCGCGTCGTTGATGACCTTGAGCAGGTCGTCGTTGCTGTCCTGCTTGACCGAGAAGCCATAGCTCTCGCCGGTCTTGAACTCGGTGGTGACCTCGACGTCGGGGTTCCGGCTCACGAAGTAGTTGAGGAGGCCGTTGTCGTTGACGCCGGCGTCGACCTTGCCGGTCTTGACGGCCTGCTCCATCAGGACCGCGTCCTCGAAGGAAACGATCTTGGTGTCGTCCGGGGCGTTCTCACGCACGTAGTCGGCGCCAGTGGTGCCGTCCTGGACAGCGACGGTCTTTCCGGCCAGGTCCTCGAACGAGGAGATGCTCGAGCCCTTTTTGGCCATCAGCGCCTGGGTCGCCTCGAAGTAGGGGTCGGTGAAGTCCATGACGGCCGAGCGCTCGTCGTTGATGGTCATGGCGCCCGCGCCCACGTCGCACGTGCCGGTGTTGAGCGCCTCGCCCGAGGTGATGGTCTCCCACGCGGTGTCGACGACCTTGGTGTCCCAGCCCTCGGCGTCGGCCGCAACCTTGAGCACGTCGGGGTCGAAGCCGACGACCTCGCCGTCCTTGGTGAACTCGAAG
>JAKDNC010000673.1 GCA_030452025.1 Nocardioides sp.
CCGATGCCCCATAGTATGGGATCACACCGCGAACTTTGTCGCGATCCCCAACTTTCACCGGCCGTCGCTGGGAGTCCAGGAATTCAATCGCCTCACCCAGCCCCACCAACTCCCACTCCGCGTCGATCATCCCATCACGTCCATTGCCGCGATATGCGCCCTTACCTTGGCGCTGAGCGTCTCCACTTCAGCCTCGATACCATCGATAGTTGACTCGTAGCGGTCAGCGAGCATCCCCAATCGATCAATTAAACGTTGTCCGAGCGCATTTACCTCCTGATTGATGAGGCCCTCCAGCGTCGTACCCCATTTTTCGTCGATGACGAGGTTCCGCACCTCAACGTCCGTTAGAGTCTTGTACTTCGCGACGACCCTCTCGTTCAGCGCTATGGCCGCGTCCTTGACCGCCTTCTTATCCTTCTCCTCGGCTCGGTACAACACCGAGACTTGAGCCAGTGCCTCGATTTCATCGGCATCCCCGCCGTCGCGCTTGAGTTCCTTGAGGTAATCGGCCGCGGCCTTCTTCGACAGCTTCCCTTCGTCGTCAGCGGCATCGAAGAGCAACCCGCCTTCCACCGCGTGTTCCTCGTTGTACTCCGTCACCGCGAGGGTCGCCGCGTCGCGCACCTCCGTCAGCCGATCAAGCTCGGCCTGCTCGGCAGCGAAGTACCGGACGATAACGTGTTCGGGCGGGAGCAGGTCCATCACCCACCGCTGCGCCTTGGCACCGGTGCCGAAGACGATGTGGGCGTCTTCGTACTTGGGCTTATTCTTCTTGTCCCTCCACATGCGAGCCGGGCGCGGCTGCACGGCCTGGGCCCAGCCTTCTCTGACGATCAGGGACGCGTCGTCGTGCATGACGTCATTCCAGTAGCTCATGAGCTGTTCGTAGACGCCGTATTCGTCGATCAGCGGCCGAGACCGGAACGCCTCGAGGAGCGTCTCAGAGATGTCGTCGATGAGTTCAGCCAGCTTGGTTTCTTCCTCGATCCCTTCGAGCAAGGGGCGCTTGGAGGCCCACCACTGCTGCACCGTGGCCGAGGTATCACTGGAGAATCCCTCGTACTCGCCAGAGCCGGTGACGACACTCCGGATCTCGCTGGGCTCCACCTTGAGTTCGGAGTAGCCCTCGCGCAGGGTTGTGAACAACTCGTCCCGCAGGGAAGGGAACGCGTCCCAGTAGGGCTGGAGCGCGTCGAGATCGTGGTTCGGGATGCCGCCGTTGAGGTGGGCGCGCAGGTCCTGGATGTCCTCGGGTTCGGAAGAGTCGATGTAGCGGGGGATGTTGAGGTTGTGGTCGTTCTTCGGATCGGCGATCTCGCCGACCGGCACCATGCGGGAGTAGCCCTCGATCTCCTTGTCGCCGGTGAAGGCGTCGACCATTCTGTGCACGTCGCGCGGACGCAGGCGGTTCTTCGGGCCGTCCTTCGCGTACCCCTTGCTCGCGTCGATCATGAAGATCCCGGTACGCGCCTGGGCATCGTGCTTGTCCAGCACGATGAGGCAGGCCGGGATGCCGGTGCCGTAGAAGAGGTTGGACGGCAGGCCGATGATCGCTTTGATGTAGCCGCGCTTGATGAGCTGGGTGCGAATTCGCGCCTCGGAGTTGCCACGGAACAGCACGCCGTGCGGAAGGACGACGACGGCCTTGCCGCGCGGACTTAGCGACTTGATCATGTGCAGCAAGAAGGCGTAGTCGCCGTTCTTGTCTGGTGGGGTGTCGAAGCCGTCAAACCGACCGTGCGACCAGTCGAAGCCATTGGTCCAGGTCTTGTTCGAGAACGGTGGATTGGCCACGAGGTAGTCGAAGGTCTGTAAGTGGCCGTTGTGGGTGAACTTCGGGTTGGCCAGCGTGTTCCCCTGCCGCAGGTCGTGAGTCTCGACCCCGTGCAGGATCATGTTCATGCGTGCCAACGCCCAGGTGGCGTTATCGTTCTCCTGACCGTAGATCGTCAGCCCGTTCGGCGCTGCGCCGGTGACTTTTATCAGCAGCGATCCGGAGCCGCAGGTGGGATCGTAGACGGTGGTCGACTTCGGAGTACCCGCGGGAATTTGGAGCAACGCCGACATCACGCGGGAGACCTCGGCCGGGGTGTAGAACTGTCCCTTGCTCTTACCTGACTGGGTGGCGAAGTGCCGCATCAGGTACTCATACGCGTCGCCCAGGAGGTCGTCTCCCTCGGCCTTTGAACCGGTGAAGTCCATGTCCTGGAAAATGCCGATCAGGTTCGAGACCCTATCCTGCAGCTCCTTGCCCGACCCGAGCTTGGCCGGATCGTCAAAGTCGGCATTGTTGATGACCCCCAGC
>JAKDNC010000674.1 GCA_030452025.1 Nocardioides sp.
CCGCGGGGGGGCGCCCGGGGGGGGGGGGTCGGCTACAACCGCTCTGAGGCGTACGCCGATGTCGTGATCTCCCTCCAGGACGAGTACGTCGCGGGCAATTACTCCTCCCCGCCGACGGCCTCCTCACCTTCCACGATCCCGGTCTCGGCCCGTCCGGACCTCAGTGGTGTTGACCAGGCTCCGCCCTCGACGACCCCTCGCTCTGAGACCACGACCCCGTTGAAGACCCCGGCGAAGACCCCGGTGAGATCCGAGTCCGGCCGGAAGTTGGACACCCGGGCCAAGCCCGACCAGAAGGCGACCCGCGCGAAGGACGGCGTGAAGAGCGTGGGTGGGGTCAAGGTGAAGTCGAAGAAGCGCAACAAGGCCACGTCAGCCCCGGTGCCCGCTGAGGTGCCCGAAGAGGTGCCCGAAGAGTGCCTCACGGAAGACCCCGACAAAGGGGCCACAAAGGTCGACCTGACCGGGGAGGGAACCCAGGACGCGACCACCTCGGACGAGGAGCCCATCAGTGAGTTGGCCGAGGACCCCGTGAGTCAGCCGGGGGTCGACGAATCTGTGGATCCCAAATTGGTCGACGAGTCGAAGTGCCTCACCGATTCCGATGTGCAGGCCTACGACAAGGACTCGAAGGAGCCCGGGGAGAAGACGATCCCGAAGGCCAAGCGCAACTGACGTCCTGGTCAGCGCCGGGGTCTGGGCTTCTTGGAGCCCTTCGCGGGGCCCTTCTTGGGGCCCTTCTTGGGGGCAGTCTCGGTCCGCGAGCGCCCACGTGAGGAGTTGGCGCGTCGCCCCCGCACGACCCCGATGAAGTCCTGGGCCCGCTCATCGTCGAGCTCGACCCGCCAGGCCAGACCGACCGAGGTCTCCGGGACGTCGAGGACCGGACGGCTCACGAGGTCTTTTCGGTGATGCAGCCGGGCCACCGACATCGGCACGATGGCCATGCCGGTGCCCGTCGCGACGACCTCGAACGCCTCCCCGAGGCTCATCTCCGGGAAGGGCAAGGGATCTGCAGCGTGCATCTCCTCCCATCCGGGGACATCGCCGACCACGAGCTGTTCGTCAACCAGATCAGCGAGCGGGATCTCGTCGTACGCCGCGACCGGGTGGTCCAGGCCGACCACGACGACGGGGGCCTCGTCGTAGAGCCGGATCAGGTGCAGCCCGTCCTTGTCGACGGGCAACCGCACGAAACACATGTCAGCCTCGTCCTCGAACAGGACCCGCCGCTGGTCGGCCTCACCGACCGGGGTCAGCTCGATCGGCACGTCGCGATACCGCTCACGCCAGATCCTGGCCCACTTGTCGGGGGTGACCCCGGGGACGAAGGCGATCCGCAAAGGTGGTTTCACCGGTTCAGGCTAGTCGACCCCCACGTTCATCGCTGCTGTGATGTCAATCGCGATTTGCTGGCCGTGTGAGCGTGAAACGGTCAGCCCATCTGTGATGTCGATTACCTGAGCATTTGTCGGTATTTGAATCCGCGCCATCGAGGTGTCTCACTGGTGCAGCCGCGCTCGCTGGTGCAAGTGCCGCTGAACAGCTGAACATCCGGAGCGCGGTCAACGCCAAGTCCTGCCCGTCGTGCTCCGTTTCCATGTCGTCAAGACCATCTCGGGCAGGCGAGCCAGACTCGGGGTCGGTGTCACCGGCCGCTCGCGGGCGTAGAGAAGGACCCCCTCCATGCCTGACCTTTCGCGATCCCGCCATGCCCTCGTGCTCCGGGGTTTCCTCGCCGCTCTGGCCTTCGGAGTCCCCGTTGCTGCCGCCGCACCGGCGGTAGCAGCGTCCATTCCGATCCCGGAGCCCGACCAGGAGGAGTACCTGATCGCCCGCGCCCCGGTCCTCGTGCCGAAGCCGACCTGGCAACTGCCGGTCGACGACTATCACATCACTGGCACGTTCGGCGCGAGCAGCTCGTTGTGGTCCTCCACCCACACCGGTCTCGACTTCGCAACCGACGAAGGCACTCCGATCCATGCCGTGACCGACGGCGTCGTCGTCTCCGTGGAGTACGACGGTTCGTACGGCAACAAGACGGTCATCCGCATGGACGACGGCACCGAGGTCTGGTACTGCCACCAGAGCGAGACGACCGTGACCTCCGGCCAGAGCGTCGACTCCGGGGACGAGATCGGTGCCGTCGGCTCGACCGGGAACGTCACGGGGCCGCACCTTCACCTCGAGTTCCGCACCGCCGACGAGCCGCAGGACCCGGACGCGGTGCTGAGGGAGCACGGGCTGGACCCGTGACCTCTCAGTCCCGCGCGCCGACGCGCGATGGCTCCGGGGAGGCCAACA
>JAKDNC010000675.1 GCA_030452025.1 Nocardioides sp.
TGGCCACACCGAGGCGGCGGTCGACCTGGCCAAGCTCGCCGGCCTCACCCCGGCCGGCGTACTTGTCGAGGTGGTCAACGACGACGGCACCATGAAGCGGGCGCCAGAGCTGCGTGCCTTCGCCGACGAGCACGGTCTCGCGATGATCTCGATAGACGACCTGGTCCGCCATCGTCGCCGCACCGAAGTGCTGATCAAGCGGGCCGCCGAGACCCGGCTGCCCACCGAGCACGGGGACTTCACCGCCTACGGATACCGGATCACCGTCGACGGGAGCGAGCATGTCGCGCTCGTGCACGGCGACATCTCCGGCGATACCCCCGTGCTGACCCGGGTGCACTCGGAATGTCTCACCGGTGACGTCTTCGGTAGTCAGCGCTGCGACTGTGGACCGCAGTTGGACGAGGCCCTGAAACAGATCGCGGACGAGGGGCGCGGTGTCGTGGTCTACCTCCGCGGCCACGAGGGGCGGGGGATCGGCCTGGTCGCCAAGCTGCAGGCCTACGCGCTCCAGGACGGCGGCCGCGACACCATCGACGCCAACCTCGACCTTGGTCTGCCTGCCGACGCCCGCCACTACGGGACGGCCACCCAGATCCTGAGGGACCTGGGTGTGTCGAGCGTCCGGTTGCTGACCAACAATCCCGACAAGGTCTCGGGACTCGAAGACTTCGGTGTCACGGTCGCCGAGCGGGTGCCACTCGCGCTTCACCCCAACGACCACAACCTCTCCTATCTGCTGACCAAGCGCGACCGAATGGGCCACGACTTCCCCGGACTGGGCACCACCGGCGCACACGAAGGAGCCGAGCAGTGAGCGGACACGGAGCCCCGGACCAGAAGCCCGTCGATGCCGGTGCCCTGACGGTGGCCGTCGTCGCGGCGAGTTGGCACGACGAAGTGATGGACGGCCTGGTCGCCGGCGCGGAGCGCGCCCTCGCGGCGTACAACATCACCGAACCGCTCGTTGTCCGCGTGCCCGGAGCTTTCGAGTTGCCGGTTGCGGCCGGCGTACTCGCCGCCAAGGGGTACGACGCCGTGGTGGCGCTGGGCGTCGTGATCCGCGGTGGCACTCCGCACTTCGACTACGTCTGTCATGCCGCCACCGACGGGCTGGGCCGGGTCGCGCTGGACCACCGGATGCCGATCGGCTTCGGTCTGCTCACCTGCGACACCGACGAGCAGGCTCTGGACCGCGCCGGCCTCGACGGATCCAGCGAGGACAAGGGTTGGGAGGCGACCGCAGCGGCGATCACCACCGCCCTGACCCTGCGCGAAATCTGATCGTTGAGACTCGGCGCGAGTCACGGGAACCGACGCCGTAGGCTTGCCCTGTGAAGACGTTCGAAGAACTCTGGATCGAGCTCAACGACAAGGCGCGGAACCGGCCCGAGGGGTCCGGGACGGTCAAGGAGCTCGACGCCGGCATCCATGCGATCGGCAAGAAGCTGGTCGAAGAAGCCGCCGAGTCGTGGATGGCCGCCGAGCATGAGGGCAAGGACGCGACTGCGGAGGAGCTCAGCCAGCTGATCTACCACGCGCAGGTGCTCATGATCGCCAGCGGCATCACCATCGAAGACGTCTACGCCCACCTCTGAGGAACCCCGATGACTGAACGACCTGATCTGCTCCGGATCGCCGTGCCCAACAAGGGCTCACTGTCCCAGTCCGCAGCCGAGATCCTGCGCGAGGCCGGCTACCGCCAGCGCAAGGACTCCAAGGAGCTCGTCCTCGTCGATCCCGAGAACGACGTCGAGTTCTTCTACCTGCGTCCCCGCGACATCGCCCTCTACGTCGGTGAAGGCACCCTGGACCTCGGCATCACCGGCCGCGACTTGCTTCGCGACTCGGGGGCCCAGGCCAACGAAGTCGTCTCGCTGGGCTTCGGTCGGGCGAACTTCTACTTCGCCGCACGCCCGGGCCAGTTCGACGACGTCTCGCAGCTCGAAGGCAAGCGGATCGCCACGTCGTACGACGGCGTCGTCGGTGCCTTCCTCGAGGAACGAGGGATCAACGCTTCGGTGACCCGTCTTGACGGCGCGGTGGAGACCAGCATCCAGCTCGGTGTCGCCGACGTCATCGCGGACGTGGTGCAGACCGGAAGCACCCTGCGTGCCGCCGGGCTGGCCACCTTCGGTGAACCGGTGCTCGAGTCCGAGGGCGTGCTGATCAGCCGCCAGGGGGCGGAACTGCCTTCCGGTTTCGACATCTTCATGCGCCGGCTCCGGAGCGTGCTGGTGGCGCGTTCCTACGTGATGATGGACTACGACATCCGTAGCGAGAACGTCCCCACCGCG
>JAKDNC010000676.1 GCA_030452025.1 Nocardioides sp.
AGATCCGGGATGCTCACGACAAGTACGCCAACCAGGAGGTCGCCTTCCTCCTGCAGCGCCTCGAGAACCATGCCGGTCTGGTCATCCTCGCCACCAACCAGCGCGGCAACCTCGACGAAGCGTTCCTGCGCCGTTTCCAGGGCTCGATCAGCTTCCCCCCACCGTCGACCGAGGACCGGCTTCGAATCTGGCAGAAGGTGTTCCCCTCCCAGGTCGAGATTGGATCCGATGTCGAATGGCCCGCCATCGCCCGACGCTTCGAACTGACCGGCGCGGGCATCGTCAACGTCGCTCAGCACTGCGCGATCGAGACGCTCGCCCGGGGAATGCCTCCGCTCGAGAACGCGGTGCTCGAGGCGGCGATCCTCCGCGAGCTGGGCAAGGAAGGGAGGATGGTCTGACCATCAGCCGGGCGCCGCTCCAAAGGGCCGGGGCCAACCCGAGGTCGTCGGTGCCGTCCTCAAGAAGGGCCTCAGCAGCAGCTGCAGCTCCCAGGTGGGGCGGCTACCGATCTCGGCGCGCAGGAGCTCGGCGTAGCGCTGGTACTGGCGGACTGCCTCGACGACGTTCCCCTGCAGCAGGTTGACCTGGATCAGCAGGCGGTGCGAGCTCTCCCGGAGGGGCTCGGCACGGGTCGCGGCGAGGGCGAGCTGCAGCACCTCGCACCACAGTCCCGCCGCCAGCAGACGCTCCCCGAGACGGTCCAGCGCGTTCAGCCGCAGCAGACGGAACTGCTCACGCTCGGCGAGGACCCAGTCCTCGTACCAGCCAGGCAACAGCTCATCACCGATGTCGACGAGCTCGACCGCCAATGCCGACAGTCCGTGCTCCGGCACCGTGTCACGCAGCACGGACTGGGCCCCGTCGATCGCGCGATGCAGATCCACCGAGACCGCGGAGTCCAGACGCAGATGCGAGGCGGAGCAGTGGATCAGCCCCAGCGGGTGCAACCGCCACAGAGCTGTGCGCAGTCTGGCCCCTGCCCGGTGCTCGTCGATGCCACGCCACAGGGTCTCGCGGACCAGGAGTCGAGGAACCGGTCCTCGCTGCAGAGCGAGATACACCAGCAACCGCTGGGAGGCGGGGGACAGCGGGATCGTGTCGCCTTCACAGGAGGCGATGACCTCACGGAGGACCACGAGGGTGACTCGTCGTGAACGCGGGGTGGTGGTGGTGTCCACGCCGCACCTCCGGGCCCGGTGATCGCTTCCTTCGATAGTGGACGTACCGGGCAGAGGAGTCAAGGTCAGGCCCGGAGTCGCCGACTCCGAACCGCTCAGACGTCGGGCCGTCCGAGGCGCCCGTGATCGTGTCCCGGAGTCAGGTGGTGATGCTCATGGGGTGCCGAACGGCAACTTCTGCCCCATCAGCTGTCGTCGCTCAAGCGTCCTCGCGGCGGGCCGAACGTGTGCCGGCCATGAACTCCGCGCCGACGCCGACACAGCAGCGGCGGCCCCACCGGATTCCGTGCCCGGCCCCACCGGAACTCTGACGTATATGAGGGTGGAACGCCCATACGGCGCCCATACGGCGCTCCACCCTCATATACGTCAGGAATCTAGCGGCCTGATCAGTCGCGCTTGTCCTTGTCGCCGAACATGCCCTCGGCCGCGCCCTTGACGGTGTCGCGGGCGTCCTCGAGCTTGTCCTTGGCGTCGGCCTTGCCCTGCTGGGCCTGGCCCTCGGTCTCGGTCTCTTTGTCGCCGGTGACCTTGCCGAAGCCTTCCTTGGCCTGGCCGCCCAGCTTGTCCTTCGCGTTCTCGAACTTCTCGTCAGCGCTCATCGCCAACCTCCTGTGTCGAGGGTGCGCGCCGGTGGCGCGCGGTGGTCTCAAGTGTAGGGCGGCGGGGCTCGCTGTGTCCGACCTGCCGGTCGGAGCGGCGGGCTCAGCGCCACCGTGCGCCGGTGACCAGGTCCTGGGACCAGGGGGTGGATGCTCAAGGGGTGGGTGAACGCGGTGCCGACGACCCGGGTGAGCCCTCGGTCGCCCTCGCGGCGGCGGCTGGGGCGGGGCTGCGGACACGACCCTCGGCGATCAGCACGCTGGCGGCGGGCATTGCCCCGGACCTCCCGACGACGCGAGGCCAGGGGTGACCGGTCGGTCCCTCACACGTGGTCGCGCGGGATCGAGGTGCTCCAGGTCCGGGACGTCACCCGCTCCGACCCCTCCCAGGCGTCCAGCTCGGCGTACAGGTGGAACTCGGTCGCCGTGGAGGTGAGCACGGTGCGGGTGGTGGTGTGGGCCGACCAGTCCCCCCGCGCGAAACCCACGTCCCACAGGGTCTCCCCGCGCA
>JAKDNC010000677.1 GCA_030452025.1 Nocardioides sp.
TTGGCCGCACACATGCGGTCACGGAAGCTGAACCCCACGGGGCCAGCTTGGGCGCTGGCGAAGGCCGCGATCGATGCCGGTGCATCCTTCCCCGACGCAGTTGCCCAGGCTGAAGCCGTCGACAGTCAGGTTGCTCTCGGGGCGTCACGGCCACGGACCCACAAACCAATGGAAGGCCCGGTCAAGCCCGTGATCGACCCGATGCGAGTGCCGGACCGTAGTGCCACGACCCGGCCGGCCCGTGACCAGCCGGTGCATGGCGCCCTGACGTGGTTCCCGAAGAAGTTCGGCCCCGGGGACATGAACGGTCAAGGCGCTCGACGTTTGCTCGGTACGCCCAACATTCCACTCACCTCGGTCCTAGTACGTGAGATGGCCCAGAACAGTTGGGACGCCCGTTCAGGGAACCGGGCCGTCAGGTTCACGATCAACCTCCGCTTGCTCGGTGACGACGAAGTGAAGGCGCTGCGAAGCATGATCTTCACCGGAGACGCAACTGGACTGAGACTCGGAGAGAGCTTGAACAAGGCTGAAGTCTGGGCATTGGAGATTGCCGACAGAGGGACCAAGGGCTTGGGTGGGCCGGTTCGCAACGACGTTGCAGTCCGACCAGATCAAGTCACCGACTTCGCGGATCTGATCTTTACGCTCGGCGCTCCTCGGGACGTCAACCTCGGTGCAGGAACGTACGGTTTCGGGAAGACGGTTGCCTACAGGGCCAGTGCTTGTGGCACCGTGCTCTTCTGGTCCAGGTCGCGCGAGGAACATGGGATCGAGGACCGCGTGATCGGGTCCGCGTTCGGCCCGGCCTTCGACCGCGACGGTTTGGTGTACACAGGTCGACACTGGTGGGGGACGACGGCGGAAGACAGGATAGAGCCGATTCGCGGACAAGACGCGGACGCATTGGCAAACAGCGTCTTCGATCAGGGCTTCGACGAAGGGGAGACAGGGACCTCGATGTTGGTCCTGGATCCCGATCTTGGGATCGGCTCTCCTCAGGAGACAGCTGACTCGATAGCGGCGGCGGCGCTGTGGCACCTCTGGCCGAAGATGGTGGAGGCGGGAGCGGGTCGCACACAAATGCTGGTTGAGACGTTGCTGAACGGGGAGGCGGTCAGTCCGGTCACGCCGAGGGACCACTCACTGTTCGCAGGGTTCAGCGATTGCTTGCACCAAGTGCGATCCGTCCAGTCCGGTGGCTCCTACACCCCGCTGTTCAACACCAGCACGCACGAGGTCTGGCTAGGAAAGCCGCGCACCCTGTTGGGGCACCTTGCACTGACTCGGTACCCGTTCCGAGCGGAAGCGTCCCTCGAAGATGACATCGCAGTCTTTCCTGGTCCGGCGCACCATGTGGCACTGATGCGCCACGACGCCGAGCTCGTCGTCAAGTACGTCCAGGGGGAGGCGCTCAATTCGCCAGGGTTTCAGTGGGCCGGGGTCTTCAAACCAGTGGCTGACACTGACAACTCCTTCGCGGAGGCTGAGCCGCCGGCCCACGACGACTGGTGCCCTGCGGCGATCGTCGACAAGACGAAGAGACGTCAAGTCAATGTGGCGCTCCGCGAGATCAAGTCCTTGGTCGCTGATTTCTTGGGACCGGTAAACATCGGGGCTGCGAACCAAGCGACAGGGCGTTCTGTCGCGGCTTTGGCCGATGAGCTCGCCGGCCTGATGGGTGGTGTCCATGGGCCTGCTCCGGTACGACCCCCGTCGAAGCCGGGGGCGGGTGGTAGCACCAGCCGAAGGGCATCCGCCACTGTGCGGAAGACTTGGTCCGGCCCGATAGCCAACGGTCGGAGACTCATGGCGCTTCAGGTTGCGGTGGATGGCTCCACTCAACCGGTCCGGGTGCGTGTGGACGCCGGCGTGGGGGTTGAAGGAGCGATGGACCACGACGAATCGAGGGTGGCCGTTCTCGGATGGGTGCCAGGAGGCGAGGTCCCCGACCTCACAGTCGAACCTGTCACAACAGAACCGGAGCTCATTAAAGGCCAGCCCCAATGGGTGCTTGTGGATGCTGACTCCCAAGTGTCCATCGATGTAAATCTCCGCGTTGGGGGCGAACAAGCATGAAGGTTCGACTGCAACCGCACGCAGTGTGTCCCGCCGACGCCGTCACTTGGGGGCCATGGTGGGGCGTGCTCAACGGGGCTCGGCAACAACTGAGCGACAAGCTACCAGGTTGGGACTACGAGTCGGAGACTGTCTTCGAGTTGCAGCCGAGTTTCGACGTTGACATGATACTTGACAGCTCAGGCATGGAGACCGTCGATGACGTCGCGATC
>JAKDNC010000045.1 GCA_030452025.1 Nocardioides sp.
GCCTCCGCGTCGCTCATCGACATCGCCAGCACCTCGGCGATGTTCTTGCCCCCGAGCGCATACTCCAGCACCGCCGCCTGGAAGCGTCGCCCCTGGCACTCCTCGCAGGGCGACTCCACGGTGGCCATCACACCCAGGTCGGTGAAGATCACGCCCGCACCGTTGCACGTCGGGCATGCGCCCTCCGAGTTCGAGCTGAACAGTGCCGGCTTCACCCCGTTTGCCTTCGCAAAGGCCTTGCGAACCGGCTCTAGCAGCCCCGTGTACGTCGCCGGGTTGCTGCGCCGCGACCCTTTGATCGCTGCCTGGTCGATGACCACCACGCCGTCGCGTCCGTCCACCGATCCATGGATCAGTGAGCTCTTTCCGGATCCGGCGACACCGGTGACCGCGACCAGCACGCCGAGCGGGATGTCGACGTCGACGTCGCGCAGGTTGTGGGTGCTGGCACCACGCACTTCCAGCACGCCGGACGGCGTACGCACCGATCCCTTGAGTGAGGCTCGGTCGTCGAGATGGCGGCCGGTGACCGTGTCGGTGCTCCGGAGTCCTTCGACGGTGCCTTCGAAGCAGATCGTGCCGCCGTTGCCGCCGGCGCCCGGACCGAGGTCGACGACGTGGTCGGCGATCGCGATGGTCTCCGGCTTGTGCTCGACGACCAGGACGGTGTTGCCCTTGTCCCGCAGGCGCAGCAGAAGGTCGTTCATCCGCTGGATGTCGTGTGGGTGCAGGCCGATCGTCGGCTCGTCGAAGACGTAGGTGACGTCGGTCAGGGACGATCCGAGGTGGCGGATCATCTTGGTCCGTTGCGCCTCTCCCCCGGACAACGTCCCGGCCGGCCGGTCCAGCGAGAGGTAGCCCAGCCCGATCTCCGTGAACGAGTCGAGGAGGTGCTGCAGACCGGTCAGGAGTGGAGCCACCGACGGCTCGTCGAGCTCGCGCACCCACCCGGCGAGGTCGCTGATCTGCATGGTGCACAGGTCGGCGATGCTCTTCGCGTTGATCTTGGATGACCGCGCCTCCGGGGTCAGCCGGGTGCCTTCGCAATCGGGACAGGCCTGGAAGGTGACCGCACGCTCGACGAAGCGACGGACATGGGCTTGCATCGCCTCGGGGTCCTTGGACAGCATCGACTTCGAGATCTTGGGGATGATCCCCTCGAAGGTCAGGTTGATGCCCTCGACCTTGATCTTGGTCGGCTCGGCGTGGAGCATCGTGTCGAGCTGCTTGTTCGTGAACTTCGCGATCGGCTTGTCCATCGGCAGTCCCACGCCCTCGAACAGTCGCCCATACCATCCGTCCATCGAGTAGCCCGGCACCGTCAGGGCGCCCTCGCTGAGCGACTTCGAGTCGTCGTAGAGCGCGGTCAGGTCGATGTCACTGACGTGGCCCATGCCCTCACAGCGCGGGCACATGCCGCCCAGGTAGACGGCCTGCTTGACGGCCTTCTTCTCGACACGGCCGCCCGCCTTCTCGGTGGACATCATGCCGCTGGCCTTGCGGGTGGGCACGTTGAACGAGTACGCCGTCGGCGGCCCGACCTGCGGGTCACCGAGCCGGCTGAAGAGGATCCGGAGCATCGCGTTGGCGTCGGTCGCCGTGCCCACGGTCGAGCGTGGGTTGGCCCCCATCCGCTCCTGGTCGACGATGATCGCGGTGGTCAGCCCCTCGAGGTGGTCGACCTCGGGCCGGGCCAGAGTCGGCATGAAGCCCTGCACGAAGGCGCTGTAGGTCTCGTTGATCATCCGCTGGGACTCCGCGGCGATCGTGGAGAAGACCAGGGAGCTCTTGCCGGATCCGGAGACGCCCGTGAACGCGGTGAGTCGGCGCTTCGGCAGCTCGACGTTGACATCCTTGAGGTTGTTCTCCCGGGCGCCGTGCACCCGGATCAAGTCATGGCCGTCAGCCTCGGGCGGCGTGGTGGCCGCCGTCGTGGTCCTGCTCATGCTCTCTCTCCGTCCTCCTCACACGCTGCTGCCGATCAACCTAGACCAGCCCGGGACGACCAGGCGAGGAGCCAATGGTCGGTGGCTGCGACTAGGCTGGCTCAGGTGAAGAGACGATGAGCAAGATGGACAACTTGCGGGCCATGCGAGAGGCCCGCTACGAGCAGGCGAAGACGCGCAGTTCCGGAGGCGCGAAGCCGGCGGCACCGAAGCCGAAGACGCCACCCAAGGTCGCTGCCGCTGTCGCGGCGGACGAGCCTGGTCCCGCTGCCGAGCAGCCGTGCGGTCATCGCTCCATGAACGGCCGGACCTGCACCCGGGAGCAGGGCCACGCCGCCAAGAACCATCGCTACTCCTGACGCATCCTCGATGAGACTGGCCACGCTGAGCCTGCCTGGACGCACACCTGTTCTACGAGGGCTGGGTTTCGTCGCCAGCCACGTGGGCTTCAAGCTCGCGCTCTGAGTGGCGCCACCCTGGGCGACTCTCCGGTGGCACGCACCATGCGGTGCTCGAGCCCCTCTTCCTCCACCTTGGTCCGGCCGTCGAAGCCGAACCCCTGGCGCTCGTAGAAACGGATCGCGCGGGCGTTCCCGTCCAGGACCCAGAGGTAGGCCGCCCGCTCCCCCAGGGCCGTCTTCAGCAGGGCATGCCCCACCCCTTGGCCGTAGACCCGCGCCCGGACATAGAGGGCCATCACTTCGAGGACACCTGACTTGTCCCGGCCGAGCCCCACGTTGGCGAAGCCGACGAGTTCGCCATCTTCTTCGGCCACCCATGTCGGGACCTGGGTGATGCGGTCCCGCCAACGACCGGCTCGCACGCTGGCCGGAGTCTTGCGCCGGTCGTCGAGGACGGACTGCGCGAGGAGGCCGGCATAGGTCTCATCCCAGACGTCGAGGTGGAGCGCGGCGAGCGGGGAGGCGTCGCCGATCCCGGCGGAGCGGATGCTCGGTGGGGTCATGCGTCGAGATTATCCCGCCGCCACGATTTCCCGGGGATCGAAGGTGACGCGGATGCGCGCGATCTGCCCGTTCTCGATGTGCATCCAGTTGGCGGTGGCTGTCGGTGAGGCGATGTCCGTGTGCAGGTCGAACCAGGTCACGACCTCGTCTGGATGATCCGTGGCCACGAAGGTGTGTGCAACCGCAGCATCGGTGACGATCTGTGACATTCCGCTCAGCCCCCGGATGCACTCGTCGGCGCCATCGGCGACCCCGAGCGGGCCCCGGAAGGTGACGTCCTCGCTGAGGATCGAGCGCAGGGTCTCGAAGTCCTTGCTCCGCCACGCATCGAAGTAGCTGCGGGCAAGGGTGGCGCTGTCGGTCATGGGCTTTCCTTTGATCAGCTTGGAAGGGTCACCCACGGTCTAGCAGCCGGCTCCCACAAGGCCGCCCGGCCGGTCAGAACCAGCCCGACCCCTCCGCGATGAGGATGACGCCGAAGATCGCGAACGCGGCGGCCGCGCCGTACTTGATGACCTTCTCCGGCAGCTGCCGGCCCAGGAGTGCACCGGCGACGATGGCCAGGGCGTCCGCGGCGACCATGCCGACCGTGCTGCCCAGCCAGGTGCCGAACCATCCCTCCTGGGTGGCCAGGGTGATCGTGGCGAGCATCGTCTTGTCACCGAGCTCGGCCAGGAAGAAGGCGACACCGACGGCGAGGATGGCGGCCCCCGTGCTGTTGCGGGCCTTGGCCGCCTCGTCCTCGGTCAGTTCGTCTCCCCGCAAGGTCCACAGTGCGAATCCGAGGAAGGCGAGACCGGCCACCAACGAGATGGCGCCTTGATAGTCGCTGAACGACTCCCCAATGGCGACACCGATGCCCACTGAGGCGAGGTGCACGATCGCGGTCGCCGCGGTGATGCCGATGATGACGTCTCGAACCTTGTAGCGCGTGGCGAACGTCATCGCCATCAGCTGGCTCTTGTCGCCCAGCTCCGCCACGAAGATCACGGCGGTGCTGAGAAGAAAGGCGTACATCTCTGGTCTGTCTCCTACTGCGCCTGGGCGAGGAGACGAGATGTGGACGTCCCTTCGACCAGACACGTCCGTTGAGGGTCGTTGAACCGGTCGAAAGTCTCGTCCGCCAGAGAAACCTGGCCCGATCCGCCGGGCCCGGGGGCCAGTGTGTCGACGAACCTGTTGGGGACTACTCCCTTTCGGCGAGCAGTCTAGGCATCAAACCGGGACGGGGAGAAATCGGCCCGCCCGCCCATCGGTCAGGGCGTCGTGATGGGTTTGCGGCTGGTCACGTTCAGGGCATTGAAGGCCTGGATCTCGGCGATGGCCCACACCACGACTGCCAGCTGCTGCTCACCGAAGATGCGCGCGGCCTCGTCGTACACGGCGTCGGAGACCTCTTGGGTCAGGGCCAGCCGCGAGATGGATTCGGCGAGCCCGAGCGCCGCCCGCTCCTGCTCGGAGTAGAGCACGGTCTCACGCCAGTTGGGCAGCATCTCTATGCGTCGGTGCTGCTCGCCGAACTCGAGGGCCCGGCCGATGTGCAGATCGGCGCAGTAGGCGCAGCCGTTGATCTGGGAGCACCGGATCTTCACCAGCTCGAGGGTGAGCAAGGAGACCTGGTGCTCCTCGGCCATGCGTTCCACGTGCTGATTGAGGTTGAGCAGACGCTTGAAGGTGTCGGGAAGGGCCTCGTGGAACTGGGCACGCGTGGTGATCATGCTCATCACGCTAGCCCGCGACAGCCCGTGAAGACCCCGTCGAAGAGGCCGAAAACTCCGAAGAATCGGGGAAAACACGTTCGCTGACTGCAGAAACACTCCGAAAGGGCGCGCCTTGGCGGGTTTCCGGGGGTTTGGTCGCTAGTTTTTCCCGTGCAACCACGTCAACAGATACGGATTGGTGAACATGAACAAGCGTGAACTGGTGGACGCGATCGTCGAGCAGACCGGTTGGAAGAAGAAGGACGCCGAGACCGGCCTGACCGCCGTCGTCAACGCTGTCAGCGACGCCGTCGCCGAGGGTGACCGGGTCCAGATCCCCGGTTTCGGCACGTTCGAGAAGCGTGAGCGCGCTGCCCGCGAGGCCCGCAACCCGCAGACCGGCGAGACGATCAAGATCAAGAAGACCAATGTCCCCGCGTTCAAGGCTGGCGCCCAGCTCAAGTCCTACGTGGCGATGAGCAAGAAGGACCAGGCTGCCTTCCGCAAGGAGCGCGGCTGACGTAGGTCGTGGCGAACCCCGCTCCCCCGCTCTCGTGCGGGGTGGGCGGGGTTCGTGTTTTCCGCGCTCGCGTGCGGCGGGAGACCACCGACAGGTCAGTCCGTGTCCAGGATGCCCTTGCGCTCGGCCCTGCCCACGATGCGGCGGACCTTCTCGAGAGTGCCGCAGTCGTCGTCGATCAGCTTGTTGCGCGACGCGCAGAAGGCCTCCCCCAGATTGTCGCGCACTCGGGAGGTGACGTTGGTTCGCGCCGGCGTGAGGATGCTGAGCTCCTCCTCGGCAAGATGGTGGCTCACTGCAGCGGTCAGTTTCTCCACCGCGTCTTCGTAGGCCTGGGTGTCGGTGCCCTTGATCTCGAGGACACCCAGCAGCGCCTCGTTGCCCTCCGCGTGCTCCTCCTCGCCATGTTCGGCGTCGTGCTCGGAGATCGCGCGCTTCGTGCGGAGCACGGGATAGACGTGCTCCTCCTCCGTCAGGGCATGCGCCACGTGAAGCGCGGAGAAGGCCCGACGCGCTGATTCCCGATCGGCGTGGGGGCCGCGCATCGTGCGCAGAAGCCCCTCGAAGCGTCGGTGATCCTCCAGGATCAGGTCGACGACATCGCCTGCGACAGGACGGCCGAGATCGATGGGTGTGCTCATGGATCCACCATGGCACATCGGATCGGGAGTCAGGGGCGAATCGTCGATGAGGTCAGGGGCGCACGAGCACTTTGATCGCCCGGCGCTCGTCCATCGCGCGGTAGGCCTCGGCGACGTCGTCGAGTGGCATTACCGCATCGAAGACCGGGCCCGGATCGATGGCGCCGGAGACCACGAGTTCCAGGAGGCCGGGGAGGTAGGCCCGCACCGGCGCCATGCCGCCGGCCAGCCCGACGTTGCGCCGAAACATCGTCCGCACCGGGAGCTCGATCCCGTGGGGCACGCCGACGAAGCCGACCGTGGCGCCGGGACGCGCGACTCGCAGCGCGGTCTCCATCGCCTGGCCGTTGCCGACACACTCGAGTACGGCGTCCGCCCCGACGCCGCTGGTGAGGTCGGCGACCCGCTCCGCAGCCTCCTCGCCGCGCTCGGCGACTATCTCGGTGGCGCCGAAGCTCCGTGCAATCTTCTGGCGGGACTCGTGACGCGACATGGCGATCACTCGTTCGGCCCCCATCTGGGAAGCGGCGAGCACCCCACACAGGCCCACGGCACCGTCGCCGACCACGACCACGGTGTGGCCGGCGCCGACGCGGGCGGACCGCGCTGCGTGCCAACCGGTGGGCATGACATCCGAGAGTGCCAGCACCGAGGGGATCATCGAGTCGTCGGGAACCCCGTCGAGGCGCACCAGACTTCCGTCGGCCTGCGTCACCCGGGCGAACTCAGCCTGGCCGCTGACCGTGAAGCCGAGGTTGTCGCAGACCGAGTGCATGCCGACCGCACAGTGGGGACAGGTGTTGTCCGCGTGGCAGAACGGCACGATCACGAAGTCTCCGGGCGAGAAGTCGCGAACGCCCGAGCCGACCTCCTCCACGACGCCGATGCACTCGTGACCGATGGTGTGAGGCTCGGACACCTCGTTCTCCCCGCGGTAGCTCCACAGGTCGGAGCCGCAGACGCACCCAGCAAGCACCTTGATGATCGCGTCGGAGTCTGCTTGCATCGTGGGGTCGGGCACTTCACTGAGCCGAATGTCGCCGGCCGCATGAATCATCGTCGCTCGCATGTGAGCATCCTCCCAGACCGTACGCCCGGTTTGCCGTATCTCATATCTGAGATACGGTGTAGCGCATGACTCAGGACTACCTCGGCCGCATCGGCAACCTGATCCGCGACGCACGCAAGCATCGTGGGCTCACTCAGCAGCAGCTCGCCGACCTGCTCGGCACCAGTCAGTCGGCGGTGAACCGCATCGAACGTGGCCACCAGAACCTCTCGCTGGAGATGCTCGCCCGGATCGGTTCCGCGCTCGACTCCGAGATCGTCGCGCTCGGCGCAGGGGGCCCGACGCACCTGCGTGTCACCGGCCCCACGACCCTGTCGGGAACCATCGACGTGAAGTCGTCGAAGAACGCCGGGGTGGCACTCCTGTGCGCTTCCCTGCTCAACAAGGGGCGCACCGTGCTCCGCAAGGTGGCCCGGATCGAGGAGGTCAACCGCCTGCTCGAGGTCCTCGAGAGCATCGGCGTCCAGACGCGTTGGCTCAACGAGAAAAACGACCTCGAGATCATCACTCCCGCGGTCCTCGACCTGGCGAACATCGACGAGACCGCTGCCCGTCGTACCCGTTCGATCATCATGTTCCTCGGACCGCTCATGCACCGCGAGGACACCTTCGACCTGCCCTACGCCGGAGGCTGCAACCTGGGCACCCGCACGGTCGAACCGCACATGTCGGCGCTGCGGCCGTTCGGCCTCGAGGTCAAGGCGACCGAGGGCAGCTATCACGCCTTCGTCAACCGGGCGATCGAACCGACCCGCGCGATCGTGCTGACCGAACGCGGTGACACCGTCACCGAGAACGCGTTGATGGCGGCAGCCATGCACCCGGGCACGACCGTGATCCGCAATGCGTCGTCGAACTACATGGTCCAGGACCTCTGCTTCTACCTGCAACGGCTCGGGGTCGGGGTCGAGGGGATCGGTACGACCACGCTGCAGGTCACTGGCCAGCGTGAGATCAACGTGGACGTCGACTATGCGCCGAGCGAGGACCCCATCGAGGCGATGTCGTTGCTCGCCGCAGCGATCGTGACGAAATCCGAGATCACCATCAACCGGGTGCCGATCGAGTTCCTCGAGATCGAGCTCGCAACGCTCGAGGAGATGGGCTTCAAGTATGAGATCACCGAGGAGTACGTCGCGGAGAACGGGCACACCCGGTTGGTCGACGTGACGACGAAGGTCTCCGATCTGAAGGCGCCGTTGGACAAGATCCACCCGATGCCATTCCCGGGGCTCAACATTGACAACCTGCCGTTCTTCGCGGTGATCGCTGCGGTCGCGGAGGGCCAGACGCTGTTGCACGACTGGGTCTACGAGAACCGCGCGATCTACCTCACCGAGCTCACCAAGCTCGGTGCCCAGGTGAAGCTGCTCGATCCGCACCGGGTGCTGGTCGAGGGTCCGACCCGGTGGTCAGGCACCGAGATCATCTGTCCGCCGGCTCTCCGCCCCGCCGTGGTGATCCTGCTCGCCATGATGGCGTCGAAGGGGACTTCGGTGCTGCGCTCGACCTACGTCATCCACCGTGGCTACGAGGACCTTGCGGAGCGGCTGAACACGCTGGGCGCGCAGATCGAGCCCTTCCGCGACATTTGAGGAGTGACGAGCTCTGGCGAGGAGCCCCGCAGGATGTCGTGAAGTTCCATGCCGCGACATTTGAGGAGTGACGAGCTCTGGCGCCGGCTCCCACGCGTTCCGTGCGCAATGCAGGTTTAGGGCACCGGGAACCTGCACATTGCACGGAACGCAGGGGCGGGAGCGGGGACCACAGGGGCAGCGGGCGTAACGCCGGGCTCAGGTGAATAGAGTGGCGATCCAGGCCGGCGCCTTCGGCGTCGTCCGAGGTGGGGCGGTCATGTCCTCGGTGATTCGGGGCATCGGTGCGGTGTGGAACGCTCCGCCGTCACGATGCCAGTCGTTCTCTGCATCGATGAGGTCACCGAGGTCGGCCCTGGCCAGGAAGACTCCGTGCCCGTCCGGGCACTGGTTGACCTGGGTGCGGCCGAAGTCGCGTTCGATCATGGCGTTGCCGCATGCGGGGCAGTTGAGTACGTCCTCCATGATCCGACCGTACTCCCCATGGACCACCTAAGTTGAGTATCTCTGCGCATGGCATGCCGTGTCTGGTCAGACAGCATGGCCACATGACCATGTTGAATGACTCTGTGACTCGACGGCGTACTGGCTTCCGCTATCTCGACGAGCCGACTGGGGTGCTGGCGTTTGCCCACCGTGGCGGCGCCTTCCATCCCGGGATCGAAGGATTGGAGAACACCCTGACGGCGTTCCGTCATGCGGTGGCGCTCGGGTACCGATATCTGGAGACCGACGTGCACGCGACCCGCGACGGAGTACTCCTTGCCTTCCACGACACCGTTCTGGACCGAGTCACCGACCGGCAGGGCGAGATCGCTGCGCTCACCTACGCCGAGGTGCAGCGTGCCCTGATCGGCGGCCGGGAGCACGTGCCGACGTTGGCCCAACTCTTTGACGAACTCCCCGACGCCAGGTTCAACATCGACATCAAGGCCCCCGCCGCCGTCCAGCCGCTGGCCGACTTCATCGCGGCCCGTGGCGCCGGGGATCGAGTGCTGGTCGGCTCGTTCTCGGGCAGGAACCTCAATCGGTTCCGAGAGGTCACCGGCGACCGGATCGCGACATCGGCCCACCCCCTCGAGGTGGTTGCGTTCCTGCTCGCCCCCACCGGACGGATTGCCCGGATGTTGACGCGTGGCCGGGTCAGTGCCCTGCAGATCCCCCACACCAGACATCGCGTTCGGGTCGCGAATCGTTGGCTGATACGCAAGGCTCATGCCGTGGGGACACATGTGCACGTATGGACCATCGACGAGCCCGGCGAGATGAGGGAACTCCTGGCTCGCGGAGTTGACGGCTTGATGACCGACCGCACGGACGTGCTCAAGGACGTGCTGGTGGAACAGGGACAGTGGAGGGAAGAGCGATGACGCCCACGACGGGGCCGACGGCGACCGGGAGTGCTCGCCCCAGGTTCGGCTGGCCGGTCTACGCATGGGGCCTCTGGGACTGGGGCTCTGCGGCCTTCAACGCCGTGATCACGACCTTCGTGTTCAGCGTCTACATCACCTCCGACTCATTCGGGTCGGGCGCCAGCTCCAAGCTCGGGTGGGCTCTGGCGACCGCAGGCGTGTTGGTGGCGCTCTTCGCCCCCATCACGGGGCAACGGGCCGACCGTTCCGGGCGTCGCGGACTCTGGCTCGCGGTCAACACCGGACTGGTCGTCCTGGCCTCGGCTGGTCTCTTCTTCGTGGAGCCGAACGAGGAGAGCCTGTGGCTGGGCCTGGTGCTGCTGGCAGCCGGGAACGTGTTCTTCGAGTTCGCCTCGGTCAACTACAACGCGATGCTCAACGAGATCTCGACGCCGAGCACCGTGGGCCGTGTTTCCGGTCTCGGCTGGGGCCTGGGTTACATCGGCGGGATCGTGCTCCTGCTCCTGGTCTACTTCGGCCTGATCAATCCGGAGGTGGGAATCTTCGGCATCACCGACGAGAACGCCATGGACGTACGGGTGACGATGCTGATCTGTGCGGCGTGGACCTTGGTCTTCTCCCTGCCGGTGCTGATCACCTTGCGCGACGAGAAGGTCCAGCGCGAGACAAAGGGGCCGAGGGTCGGGATCATCGCCTCCTACGGACAGCTCTTCGGCAAGGTTGCCGACCTGTGGCGCACGGACCGCAACACGGCGTACTTCCTGATCTCCTCTGCGGTGTTCCGCGACGGGCTCGCTGGGGTCTTCACTTTCGGTGGCGTACTGGCGGCCGGGACCTTCGGGTTCTCCGACGGCGGCGTGATCATCTTCGGGGTCGCGGCGAACCTGGTGGCCGGTGTCGCGACGATCCTGTTCGGCCGGCTCGACGATGTGCTCGGGCCCAAGCGCGTGATCATCATCTCCCTGAGCTCCATGCTGGTGGCCGGAACCTGCGTTTTCCTCTTCCACGACGGAGGGAAGGTGGTCTTCTGGGTCTTCGGACTGACCCTCAGCATCTTCGTCGGGCCGGCCCAGTCCGCCTCCCGGACGTTCCTTGCCCGTCTCATCCCCGAGGGCGAGGAGGGCGAGGTCTTCGGCCTGTACGCGACAACCGGGCGTGCGGTCAGCTTCATGGCCCCGGCCGCCTGGTCCCTCGCGATCCTGCTCGGTGCGACGCTGACCGGGGTCACCAACAACGACGACGCGGAGCACTGGGGCATCCTGGGCATCCTCGTCGTCGTCGGAGCGGGACTGCTCCTGCTGCTTCCGGTGAAGAGCGGCGTCAACCAGAAATCAGCCTTGGCCGCCCATGCGCCTCCGGAGTGATGCGGGGTGGGATGTGACACATTCGCCCGACTCCGGAATCCTTAGGGGACGGCGTACGTTGGGTGATGAGAGCACGAACGCTGTGATGCAGCGCGCAGACCGCGCAATTGCGTCATAGTCGTGGGGGGAAGCCGTCTCATCCACGAGTGACGATCTACAGGAGGTAGCTCATGGCGGAGCGTACATTGCGCGGAGCCAGGCTCGGAGGCCAGAGCTTCGAGGACGAGCGCGGCATTGAGTTCGCAGCACGTCAACAGGCCGGATATGCCTGCCCGCAAGGACACCAGTTCGAGATCACGATGTCCGTCGAGGCCGAGGTTCCGGCCAACTGGGAGTGCCCGCGCTGCGGCGCTGTCTCCCTGAGCGTCGACGGCATCCTCCCCGAGGAGAAGGCCGAGAAGCCGGCACGAACCCACTGGGACATGCTGCTTGAGCGCCGCTCTGTGCAGGAGCTCGAGGACATCCTCACCGAGCGTCTCGAACTGCTCCGTGGCGGGGAGATCGGTCCGGCGCACCTGCACCGCGCCAGCAAGACCAAGAAGAGAACGAAGAAGACGACCGCCTGAGCCGAGAAACGAGGCCTGCCGGAAGGCGAGCCCCGCAGACGCGGGCAAGTTTGTCCCGCCTGAGGCGGATCTAGTCCAACGGGTCGTCCGGGTCCTCCGGAATGACCTCGCCCTCGACCACGGTTCCACGTGACCCGGGTCGGGGGCGTTCGTCATTTCCGAAACCCGTGACAGGTCCGGCCATCCCGGCGAGCAGGCGCGTCGCGATCACCTTTGAGAGCACGCCGCGGGCCAGCGGCCGCGTGAATGGCAGGATCAGCACCAGGCCGACCACGTCCAGGACGAAGCCAGGCGAGAGCATCAGGATGCCGCCGACCAGGATCAGGGCTCCGTCGGCGAGTTCCTTGGCCGGCATCCGACCGCTACCCAGCGCTTCTCCCAGGGCGCGGAAGGCACGTCCACCCTCCCGGCGGATCAACCAGCCGCCGAAAAGACTGTCGGCGATCAGCAGCAGGATCGTCCAACCGACCCCGATCACCTGGCCGACTTGGATCAGCACGTAGATCTCGAGCCGCGGGATGCCGATG
>JAKDNC010000678.1 GCA_030452025.1 Nocardioides sp.
AACGGAGGTGGCGATGTTTCCGGAGGAGGCGGCTCCGGCGGAGGCGGCGGCCAGCCCGATTGCGTCCTCGAAGAAGTCGGTCATATCTGTGCAGATTTGCCGGGGCCCGCCCCTGGCCCCGGAGGTGGAGGCGGCGCTCCTGTGAGGCCGGAGCCACCCACGCGCATCCCGGAGTCTCAGTTCCAGACCTTCGACATTCCAGCTCCGACGATCCATGCCTGGCCCAAGGACTGGGCCGTCGTCGGCAAACCGGCTGCTTTCTGGACAGACGCGGACACCAGCTACATCGATATGACCCTGTTGACGTACGCGGTCAGGGTGAAGGTCACTCCCGAGAAGTACTACTGGGACTTCGGCGACAACACTGGCGGAACGACATCGAAGACCGGAGCGAAACCACGCCCAGGCGACGAGCCGCAGATTGGGCACGACTACCAGAAGACCGGTGCGAAAACTGTGGGCATGACCGCGACGTTCAGCGGGGAGTTCTCTGTCGACGGGGGCCCGTGGTTGCCTATCGATGGGTTCGCTCACGTGGCCAGCAACGAGATCTCGATCGATGTCTACCGTTTCCATCGCTATCTTGTCGATGAGGACTGTTACATCAACCCACGAGGGCCCGACTGCAACTGAGTATCAGCCGATATCAATGACGAGTCCTCGAGCTGAGTCACTCTCGCATCCGGACTTTCGGCTTTTCGAAGAACAGCACTGCGACGAATCCGATCAGGATGAGTCCTGCCGGCAACCACAGGGACTGGCCCATCGCATGCGCGAACCCGGTGGCGATCGACTCCGGCATCTCAGCGCTCCCACCGCCCGCCGCCATACCACCGGTGGCCTCTGCGCCGGAACCGCCCGATATCGCGCTAGCATCGGCGATGTTGGCCGCCAGACGAGACTCCATAGCCACGGCGATCGCAGCACTGCCGCACACTGCACCGACCTGTCGAACGGTGTTGTACACGCCCGCCCCTGCACCGGCGTGATACAGGGCAAGGTTGCGAGTCGCCGTCGAACTGATCGGCGCCCACATGAAGCCGTTGGCCACACCCAGAAGCAGGATCGGCGGCATCAGCACCCATGGCGAGGTGTCCGTGCCCAGAATCGAACCGATCCAGAACAGTGCGATGGAGAACGACCCCAAGCCAATGCCTGCGAAGACACGCGGACTTCCCCGATCGATCATCTTGCCTACGAACGGTGCCAGCACCCCGGAGAGAATCGCCATCGGAGCCACCAGCAGCGCTGACTGAGTTGGCGAATACCCCAGCACAGTCTGGGCCCACAGCATCAGGGGGAACATCATGGCGGTGATGCCGAAGCCCACCGTCGTCATCGCGATGCTCGCCAAGGTGAAGTTGCGATCCTTGAACAGCGAGAGGGGAACGAGCACCTCGGTGGGTGTGTACTTCTGCCACAGCACGAATCCGATGAGGAAGAGGACTCCCCCGCCGATGACGAAGGGAACGGTGACGGGCCCGATCAGCGGCCCCCACCCGACGCCATGCGCCTGCTGGATGCCGTAGACCAAGAGGAACAGGCCGCAGGCGGAGAGAACGACCCCCAGCCAGTCGAAGCTGTGGGCAAGCGTTTCCAAACGTGGCACAAGCTTCCAAGCCAGGACAAAAGCAATGATTCCGACGGGAACGTTGATGAAGAAGATCCATTCCCATCCGAATCCGTCGACGAGGAGCCCTCCGGCGATGGGGCCGACCAGCGTCGCGATCCCGGCGACCGCGCCCCACATTCCCATCGCAGGCCCACGACGGTCTGGAGGGAACACCCGAGTGATCACGGCCATGGTCTGCGGCGTCATCGCCGCCGCGCCGAGTCCCTGCACCACACGAGCCGCGATCAGTGCGCCCACGGTGGTGGTCAGTGCGCACCACAGGGAGCTGATAGTAAATACCATGAGCCCGACCATGTACACACGCTTCGGCCCGAACCTGTCCCCCAGTCGCCCCGTGATCAGCAACGGCACGACATACGCGAGCAGATACGCCGAGGTGACCCACACGACGGCGTTGATGTCCGCATCCAACGATTCCATGATGTCCGGCATCGCCACGGATACGATGGTCGAGTCGACGAGAATCATGAAGAAGCCGATGCACAATGCCCCCAGGGCACGCCACGGATTGATTGAAGGATCCGTTTGATTGCTCACCGACCAATCTTTATCCCCATCCCCGCCCCGGTCAACTCATTTGACCCACAGGCGGCGGTAACCTGAAACAATGGCCACATGGTGTGCCGAATCTCGGAGTTGCTGGTCGACTCC
>JAKDNC010000046.1 GCA_030452025.1 Nocardioides sp.
TAGCCGCTGACCTGGCGCCCGAACTGTCCGAAGGCCGGCCGGACGTGACCGAGGTTGAGGTCGACCAGCTCGGCCAGCTCCGGCGGCGCAGCACCGTCGGTGACGACCGCGCCGGTGCCGAGGGCCACCTTCAGCGCGGCCACGTTGTCGACGGTGCGGCCGTATCCCAGCGCTCGGGAGCCACACGCGTTGTTGCCGATCATGCCGCCGATCGTGCAGCGGGTGTGGGTCGACGGGTCAGGCCCGAATCGCAGGCCGAGCGGGGTGAGCCGTCCCTGGAGCTGGGCGTGCACGACGCCGGGCTCAACCACGGCGGTCCGGGCCGCCGGGTCGATCGAGAGGATCCGGTGCAGGTGCTTCGAGGTGTCGACCACGATGCCGGGGCCGACCGCGTTGCCGGCGATCGACGTACCGGCGCCGCGCATCGTCAACGGAGTGCCCGAGACCCCGGCGACGTCGAGGATCGCGAGGAGCTCGTCGCTGCTGCGCGGACGCACCACCACCAGGGGCACCACTCGATACAGCGAGGCGTCCGAGGAGTACGTCGCCCGGTCCAGCGTCTCGCCGGAGGCATCGGTGACTCCGCGGCGCGCCAGCTCGGCCAGCAGCTCGCCGACCTCAACCATCGTCGGCGTCGCGGGGTCGGCGGTAGCGGACGGTGATCATGTAACCGGAGTAGCCGAGGACACCGACCAGGTAGACGGCCAGCACCACCCAGAACCAGCCGCCGAGCGCGGGCGCACTCTCGTGGGCGGCGCGGACCATGAGGAGTTCGATCACGACGAAGAAGAGGATGGTCGTCCCGCCCAGGATGTAGAGGTCTGTGGCGATCCGGGTGTTGAGCCGCTGGCGACGGCCGGGACTGGCCAACCACCACTCCTTGTCCCTGGCCGGGATGTTGAGCAGCGTCTCCGGGGCGCGCGGCACCCAGATCGCCAGGAGCCAGAAGAGCAGGCTCAGGCCCGCGAGGATGCAGCCCATGGTGACCACAGCCTGCGTGCGGGACCCCCACTGGTCGACCGCTCCTGACCCGCCGAAGTGCATCGGCACCCGGTCGGGCAGGTCGAACCATGCGAACCCGGTCGCGACCACCCCGGCGAGGATCGTGACGCCGAAGAACAATCGATCCATCAACGCACCAAGACTCGGGGCTTGTAGCGCACCGTGAACATGAAGACAACGTAGCTGAGCGTCACCGCTGCGAAGACGAGGAGCAGCAGCGTCCCGGCCACGCCGAGGTCCGGCGACACCCCGTCGAAGACCTGCGCGCTGACCAGGATCACACCCGAGAGCAAGAGCATCGCGCAACCGGACAGAAAGGAGAGATCGGCGGTGAGCCGAGTCCTCAGCCGCGGCTGGTTCTCGGCTCGCAGCCAGAAGTCACGGTGCGGGAGGTTGAGGGCATGGAGCCCCTTGGCCGGAACGACTCGGATCAGGATCTCGAAGACAGCCATCAGCACGACGCCGATCACGAGCAGGATGCCCAGCGCGACGTTGCGCGGCTGGAAGCGGTCCGGGGCACCGGATGCGTCGACGTGGACCGGGACCTCGTCGGGAAACTGGTAGAGCGCGATCACCATCGCTGCGAAGAAGACGACGCAGGTGAACGCAAAGAATGCCCTCACCGCGGCTCCGACCCCATGTCTACAAATTATGCCCCTCCGGGCCGAGTAGGTCGAGTCCCCGGGGGACCACGTCGAGCACCTCGACGCGTCCCTCCTCGATGTCGGAGACCGGCACCCACGCCACCGCGTCGGTGGTGCCGTCGACCTCGACCACACGGGGTACGGCGTCGGTCGCGACGGTGGCCTCGAAGATCAGGTGGATCCCGTGGAAGTCCTCGTGGCGGCCGCTCGGGGCAGTTCCGGCGAAGTGGACGTCGTGCACGCCGAGGAGATCGCCGGGTGTGCAGCCGATGCCGCACTCCTCCCGGACCTCGCGAACCAGCGCCTCCGCCGGCTTCTCCCCGTGGTCGATGCCGCCGCCGGGCAGCGTCCAGGAGCCGGCGTGGTGACCCCGCGAGGAGATGCGGGTCAGCAGCACCATCCGGTCGCGGCGGACCAGGGCGTAAGCGGCGACGCGCTGGAGCCGGAATGCCCGGTGCTCGATCAGGGCTTCGGTGACCAGGGTCGTGACCGGGACCTGCCCCGAGGCCACGTCGACGAGCGACACCCAGGCACTCTCGACGGTGGATCCGTCCACCTCGACCACATGCGGCGAGGGTGCGTCAGTGGCGACCCAGCCCTCGAAGACGATCCGCAAGGCGTGGTAGTCGGCCCGCCGCTCGCCCTGGGTCGCCTGGGGGTTGTGCAGCGAGTAGACGTGGGCGGTCTCAGAAATCTGTGCGGCCAGCCCGGTCTCCTCCTCGATCTCGCGCACCACGGCAGCTCGCGGGTCCTCGCCGTGGTCGATGCCGCCACCGGGGAGCGTCCACAACGGCGTTCTGGAGACCCGCGGCGCGAGTCGCGAGAGCAGGATCTGGTCCTTGCGCACGATCACGGCGTAGGCCGCCACCCGTTGGCGCTTCGGAATTCTGCCCATGGGCAGCGACTATAGATCAGGGACCCAGCGACACAGGCGCCGAGTTGCTGCCTTTGTCCGGCTCGATATCATCTCCCGGATGTCCCGAGATCCATGGCTGGAAAAGCTCAGGCCCGCCTCCGTCATGACCAGTCCCCCGGTCTCGAAACGGGCGACCCGGGACCCTTGGCTCGACAACATCAAGATGACCCTGGTGACCGTCGTCGTCGTGGGCCACGTGGTCACGCTGGTCCCTGGGTCGGACCGGAACAACCAGGTCTACGACTTCATCTACTTCTGGCACATTCCCGCGTTCGTGCTGGTCACCGGCTACCTGAGCCGCAGCTTCCAGTGGTCACCGAAGAAGTTCTGGGCCCTGTTCACGACCGTGGTCGTGCCCTACTGCATCTTCGAGTTCCTGATGGCCACCTTTCGGACCGAGGTCGGCGGGGAGGCGTTGCGCGACCCGCTCTTCCTCAACCCGCACTGGCCGATGTGGTATCTCGCTGCGGTCTTCCTGTGGCGCTTGGCCACCCCGGTCCTGGTGCGCCACTGGCTGATGTTGCCGGCCAGCGTGCTGCTCAGTCTGCTCTTCGGGTCCCTGACGGCCGAGTGGACGTGGTGGCTCGACCTGCACCGGGCGGTCGGCCTGCTGCCGTTCTTCGTCCTCGGGCTGCATCTGCGCGGGCCCGACATGGACAAGCTCCGAGGCAGGGTGGCGCCGGCGGTCGGGGCGCTGGCGCTGGTGGGGCTCTTCCTCCTCGCCGGCCACGCCGACGAGTGGATCTCCTCGGCCCGCTGGCTGTGGTACGCCGACCCCTACGAAGAATTGGGCGTGGGCTTCAGCGACGGTGCCTGGATCCGGTTCCGGGTGATGCTGATCGGCGCGGTCGGCGCACTGTCGGTGATCAGCCTGGTGCCGCGTGGGCGAAGCTTCTGGTCCGACATGGGTGCCGCCAGCCTGGTCGTCTATCTGTGTCACGGGTTCTTCGTCCGCGGCGTGGAGTTCGCCGGGATCGACCGGTTCACCAGCGCCGGGGACTGGACAATCTGGCCGATGATGGCCGGTGCGGTCTGCGTGGCGATGCTGCTGGCCACTCCTCAGGTCGCCGACAAGCTGACTTGGCTGGTGGACCCGATCGGGGCGGTCCGGCGCGCCCGCGACCGCTCGTGAGCCTGGATCGAGGCTAAAGAGGGCCCCACGTCGGCCGAACGGCACTGCGCGGCATCTGGTCCAGGGTCCGCGCCTCGGCGCGCGTCGGTGCATGACCCCCCAGGTGTGCCGGATGGTAGGCCGCGTATTCGGTCGGCCGGGGCTGGTGCTCGGGCATCCGTTGAAGCTGTTCGAGCATCCCGGTCAGCCGGTGACCCAGCGAGACCGTCCATTCGGTGAGGTCTACGTCGGGGGCGGCGTGGATCGGCGTGCCGAAGGAGACGTCGACGCGTCGCCCGCGGGTCCAGTCCAGTGGTGGACTCGCCCCGTTGACGGCGCGGCCGACTGAATAGATCCGTTGCGCGCCCCACAGCGCGACCGGCACGACGGGGACGTCGAGCTCGCGCGCCAGCGACGCGACGCCGCGCATCAACGAGCGCACGGTGTAGGAGTAGGAGATACCGGCCTCCGGGAACGCACAGACCGCCTCACCTGCCCGCAGCAGGCTGTGCGCCTTCAGGTAGGCGCCCGCGGGCGCCATCCGGTCAACGGGGATGTGCTGCATCTGATCCATCAGCCAGCCCGCCCAGGGGTGATCCCACACGTCGCGGCGGCACATGAATCGCACGTCGGGTCGTCTGGTGACCGCGCCCTTCTGGACGAAGATGAAGTCCGGGTAGGAGACGTGGGTGCTGGCCAGCAGCACCGGACCGGTCCGCGGGACATGCTCGGCGCCCCGGACATGGACCCGGACGTCGAGGGTGCGGAGCAGGCCACGACCGAGGAGGTTGACCGCGCCATGGATCCGGTCGCTCATGGACGCGAAGCCTGCCACAGCATGCGCAGGGAAATCGCAGAAGGGCCCCAGCCGCATGGCTGGGGCCCTTCGTGCTGCTACGCCTGCTTCGAGATCAGCCCTGGTAGGAGTCGAAGTCGAAGTCGTCCAGCGCGACGGCCTGGCCGCCGGTGTTGCCGAACTCGTAGTCGTAGTTGTCATAGCCGGTGACGGCATAGGCCTGCGAACGGGCCTCCTCGGTCGGCTCGACCCGGATGTTGCGATACCGCTCGAGACCGGTACCCGCCGGGATCAGCTTACCGATGATCACGTTCTCCTTCAGGCCACGCAGTGAGTCGCTGCGCCCGTTGATCGCCGCGTCGGTGAGCACCCTGGTGGTCTCCTGGAAGGAGGCCGCCGAGAGCCACGACTCCGTGGCCAGCGATGCCTTCGTGATGCCCATCAGCTCAGGACGACCCGAGGCCGGCTTGCCACCCTCGGAGAGGACGCGACGGTTCTCCTCCTCGAATCGGACCCGGTCGGCCAGGTCGGAAGGCAACAGGTTGGTGTCACCGGACTCAAGCACCGTGATCCGGCGCAGCATCTGCCGCACGATGATCTCGATGTGCTTGTCGTGGATGGACACACCCTGGCTGCGGTACACGTTCTGCACCTCGTCGACGAGGTGCTGCTGGGCGCGACGGACACCCAGGATGCGCAGGACCTCCTTGGGGTCCTCCGTTCCCTGCGTGAAGCGATCGCCCACCTCGACGTGGTCACCGTCACCGACCAACAGCCGCGAGCGACGGCTGACGGGGTACTCCATGACCTCGGAACCGTCGTCGGGGGTGACCACGATCTTGCGGGCCTTGTCACCGTCCTCGATCTCGATACGACCGGCAACCTCGGAGATCGGGGCCAGACCCTTCGGGGTACGGGCCTCGAAGAGCTCGACCACACGGGGAAGACCCTGCGTGATGTCGTCGGCCGAGGCCGAACCACCGGTGTGGAAGGTCCGCATCGTCAGCTGCGTGCCGGGCTCACCGATGGACTGGGCCGCGATGATGCCGACCGCCTCACCGATGTCGACCAGCTTGCCGGTGGCCAGCGAACGGCCGTAGCACTTGGCGCAGGTACCGGTCCTGGCGTCACAGGTGAGCACGGAGCGGACCTTGACCTCGATGATGCCGGCTTCGATCAGCTCGGCGATCTTGACGTCCCCGAGGTCGTCACCGGAGGCCGCGAGGACCTCGCCCGACTTCGGGTGGGTGATCTCGCCGGCAGAGGTCCTGGCATAGGCCGCGGTCTCGGCGTTCTCGTGCTTGATCACACGACCGTCGTCGAGCAGTTCGCCAATGACCTTCGGCAGGCCACGCTCGGTGCCACAGTCGTCCTCACGGATGATGACGTCCTGCGACACGTCCACCAGACGACGGGTCAGGTAGCCCGAGTCGGCGGTCCTTAGCGCGGTGTCGGCCAACCCCTTGCGGGCACCGTGGGTCGAGATGAAGTACTCGAGCACCGTGAGGCCCTCACGGAAGTTCGACTTGATCGGGCGCGGGATGATCTCGCCCTTCGGGTTGGCCACCAGTCCACGCATGGCAGCAACCTGCCGGATCTGGTTCATGTTTCCGGAGGCACCCGAGTCGACCATCATGAAGATCGGGTTGGAGCGGTCGAAGTTCTTCTCCATCGCCGCCCCGACCACGGCCGCGGCCTGGGTCCAGATCTCGATGAGCTCCTGACGGCGCTCGTCGTCGGTGACCAGACCACGCTCGAACTGCTGCTGGACCTTGGCGGCCTGCTTCTCGTAGTCCTCGAGGATCTCGGCCTTGTCCGCCGGCGTGGTGACGTCGTCGATGGACACGGTCACACCGGAGCGGGTCGCCCAGTGGAAGCCGGTGTCCTTCAGGGCGTCCAGGGATGCCGCAACCTCGACCTTGGTGTAGCGCTCGGCCAGATCGTTGACGATCACGCCGAGCTGCTTCTTGCCTACCTCGTAGTTCACGTAGGGGTAGTCGGCCGGCAGCGCGTCGTTGAAGATCGCCCGGCCGAGCGTGGTCTCCACCGACTCTTCCTCGCGGCGCAGCCTGATCGGCGTCTGCAGGGTGATCTCGTCGTGGTCGAAGGCCATGATCGCCTCGGCCTGCGAGGAGAAGTGACGCCCCTCGCCGGGCTGACCCGAACGGTCGGTGGTCAGGAAGAACAGGCCAATGATCATGTCCTGGGTCGGCATGGTCACCGGACGGCCGTCCGAGGGCTTGAGGATGTTGTTCGTCGACAGCATCAGGATCCGGGCCTCGGCCTGCGCCTCGGCCGACAGCGGCAGGTGCACCGCCATCTGGTCACCGTCGAAGTCCGCGTTGAACGCGGCACAGACCAGCGGGTGCAGCTGGATCGCCTTGCCCTCCCCCAGCAGCGGCTCGAACGCCTGGATGCCGAGGCGGTGGAGCGTGGGTGCACGGTTGAGCAGCACCGGGTGCTCGGTGATGACCTCTTCGAGGACGTCCCACACGACCGGGCGCGCACGCTCGACCATCCGCTTTGCGGACTTGATGTTCTGGGCGTGGGAGAGGTCGACGAGTCGCTTCATCACGAACGGCTTGAACAGCTCGAGCGCCATCGTCTTCGGCAGGCCGCACTGGTGCAGCTTGAGCTGCGGACCGGAAACGATGACCGAACGACCGGAGTAGTCGACACGCTTTCCGAGCAGGTTCTGACGGAAGCGTCCCTGCTTGCCCTTGAGCATGTCGGAGAGCGACTTCAGCGGCCGGTTGCCTGGGCCGGTGACGGGGCGACCACGACGGCCGTTGTCAAACAGCGAGTCGACGGCTTCCTGGAGCATCCGCTTCTCGTTGTTGACAATGATCTCCGGGGCACCGAGGTCAAGCAGACGCTTGAGTCGGTTGTTCCGGTTGATCACGCGGCGGTAGAGGTCGTTCAGGTCGGAGGTCGCAAAGCGACCACCGTCGAGCTGCACCATCGGACGCAGGTCCGGCGGGATGACCGGGACCGCGTCGAGGACCATTCCGAGGGGCTTGTTGCCGGTCTTGCGGTAGGCGTCGACGACCTTGAGCCTCTTGAGGGCGCGGACCTTGCGCTGGCCCTTGCCGGTGGCAATGGTCTCGCGGAGGTTCTCGACCTCCTCGGCGATGTCGAAGCTCTCGAGACGCCTCTGGATCGCCGAGGCGCCCATGTGCCCCTCGAAGTACTTGCCGAACCACATCTTCATCTCGCGGTAGAGCAACTCGTCGCCCATGAGGTCCTGGACCTTGAGGCTCTTGA
Source organism: Nocardioides sp. (assembly GCA_030452025.1). GTDB lineage: Bacteria > Actinomycetota > Actinomycetes > Propionibacteriales > Nocardioidaceae > Nocardioides. The sequence goes on from JAKDNC010000046.1 coordinate 7,734, forward strand.
AGGTGCTCCACACCTCGTCGAGGCGGTCGATTTCGCGCTGCGCACGGTCGCGCAACTGCTTCATCTCGCGCTCGGCACCGTCACGCACCTTGCGGCGCGCGTCGGCCTTGGCCCCTTCCTTCTCCAGGGTCTCGAGGTCCTCCTCCAACTTCTTGGTGCGGTCCTCCACGGAGGTGTCGCGACGTCCCTCGAGACGCTTGCGCTCGAGGTCGATCTTGCCCTCGAGCGAAGAGAGGTCACGGTGGCGCGCGTCCTCGTCGACCGAGGTGATCATGTAGGCGGCGAAGTAGATGACCTTCTCGAGGTCCTTCGGCGCCAGGTCGAGCAGGTAGCCCAACCGCGACGGGACACCCTTGAAGTACCAGATGTGCGTCACGGGAGCGGCGAGCTCGATGTGACCCATCCGCTCGCGGCGCACCTTGGAGCGGGTGACCTCGACGCCACAACGCTCACAGATGATGCCCTTGAAGCGGACTCGCTTGTACTTGCCGCAGTAGCACTCCCAGTCGCGGGTCGGGCCGAAGATCTTCTCGCAGAAGAGTCCGTCACGCTCCGGCTTGAGGGTGCGGTAGTTGATGGTTTCCGGCTTCTTGACCTCACCGTGGCTCCATCCGCGGATCTCTTCCGCGGTGGCCAGGCCGATCTGAAGCTGGTCGAAGAAGTTCACGTCCAGCACGTTGGCTTCAATTCCTTCGTTTCGATTGCCCTTGAATCCGGGCGGTGGATATGAGGTGAGGAGCTCGGGAGGAGCGGTACGCCGGCCTCGGCCGACGCACCGCTCGTCCGTCACACTTCTTCGACTGAGTTCGGCTCGCGGCGGGACAGGTCGATGCCGAGTTCCTCGGCGGCGCGGAAGACGTCTTCCTCCGCGTCCCGCAGCTCGATCGCGGAGCCGTCCTGCGAGAGGACCTCCACGTTCAGGCAGAGGGACTGCATCTCCTTGACGAGAACCTTGAACGACTCGGGGATACCGGAGTCGGGGATGTTCTCACCCTTCACGATCGCTTCGTAGACCTTGACGCGACCCGGCACGTCGTCGGACTTGATGGTGAGCAGCTCCTGGAGCGCATAGGCGGCGCCGTACGCCTCCATCGCCCAGACCTCCATCTCGCCGAACCGCTGGCCACCGAACTGGGCCTTACCGCCCAGGGGCTGCTGCGTGATCATCGAGTACGGACCCGTGGAACGGGCGTGGATCTTGTCGTCCACGAGGTGGTGGAGCTTGAGGATGTACATGTAGCCGACCGAGATCGGGTCCGGGAACGGCTCGCCGGAACGACCGTCGATCAGGTCCGCCTTGCCCTTCTCGCCGATCATCCGCACGCCGTCTCGCGTGGGCAGGGTCGAGCCGAGCAGACCCGTGATCTCGTCCTCGCGTGCACCGTCGAAGACCGGGGTGGCGACCTTCGAGTTGGGCTCGGCCTTGTCGACGTGGATCGACATGAGGCGCTGCTTCCAGTCGGCGCTCTCGGGGTCGTCGTGCAGGTTGAGGTCCCAACCCTGCTTGGCGAGCCAACCGAGGTGGAGCTCAAGGATCTGACCGATGTTCATCCGTCGCGGAACACCGAGCGGGTTCAGGATCACGTCGACCGGGGTGCCATCCTCCATGAACGGCATGTCCTCGACCGGCAGGATCTTGGCGATGACGCCCTTGTTGCCGTGACGACCGGCGAGCTTGTCACCCACCGAGATCTTGCGCTTCTGGGCGACGTAGACGCGAACCAGCTGGTTGACGCCGGGGGGCAGCTCGTCGCCGTCCTCGCGGTCGAAGACCCGGACGCCGATGACGGTTCCGGACTCACCGTGAGGCACCTTCATCGAGGTGTCGCGCACCTCGCGCGCCTTCTCACCGAAGATCGCGCGCAGCAGCCGCTCCTCGGGGGTCAGCTCGGTCTCACCCTTGGGGGTGACCTTGCCGACCAGGATGTCACCGGTGGTGACCTCGGCGCCGATGCGGATGATGCCGCGCTCGTCGAGGTCGGCGAGCATCTCGTCGGAGACGTTCGGGATGTCCCGGGTGATCTCCTCCGGACCGAGCTTGGTGTCGCGGGCGTCGACCTCGTGCTCCTCGATGTGGATCGAGGTGAGGACGTCTTCCTGGACCAGTCGCTGGCTCAAGATGATGGCGTCCTCGTAGTTGTGCCCGTGCCAGGGCATGAAGGCCACGAGGAGGTTGCTGCCCAGTGCGATTTCGGCGTCGTCGGTGCAGGGACCGTCAGCGATCGGCGAACCGGCACGGCCGGTCACCGGGTCGGGCCCCTCGAGCCGGTCACCCTCGCTGACCAGCGGACGCTGGTTGATACAGGTGCCCTGGTTGGATCGACGGAACTTCGCCATCCGGTACGACGAGTAGGTGCCGTCGTCGTTCATCGTCTCGATCATGTCGGCCGAGACCTTGCTGACCACGCCTGCGGCGGTCGCGGTGACCACGTCACCGGCGTCGACCGCGGCACGGAGCTCCATGCCGGTGCCGACCAACGGCGAGTCGCTCTTGATGAGCGGCACGGCCTGACGCTGCATGTTGGCGCCCATCAGGGCACGGTTGGCGTCGTCGTGCTCGAGGAACGGGATCAGGGCGGTCGCGACCGAGACCATCTGGCGCGGCGAGACGTCCATGTAGTCGACTTCGCCGGCGAGAATCTCGGAGACCTCGCCGTCACGCTGGCGGACCAGGACTCGCTCCTCGGCGAAGCGCAGCTTGTCGTCGAGCTTGGCGTTGGCCTGCGCAATGACGAACTTGTCCTCGTCGTCGGCGGTCAGGTAGTCGATCTTGTCGGTGACCGTCCCCTTCTCCACGCGGCGGTAGGGCGTCTCCACGAACCCGAACGGATTGATCCGTCCGTACGACGCGAGCGAGCCGATCAGGCCGATGTTCGGGCCCTCAGGCGTCTCGATCGGGCACATACGGCCGTAGTGCGAGGTGTGGACGTCGCGGACCTCCATGCCGGCGCGGTCGCGGGAGAGACCACCCGGGCCGAGCGCGTTGAGGCGGCGCTTGTGGGTCAGGCCTGCGATCGGGTTGGTCTGGTCCATGAACTGCGAGAGCTGGGAGGTTCCGAAGAACTCCTTCAGCGCCGCGACCACGGGACGGATGTTGATCAGCGACTGCGGCGTGATGGCCTCGACGTCCTGGGTCGTCATCCGCTCACGGACCACCCGCTCCATCCGGGCCAGGCCGGTGCGGAGCTGGTTCTGGATGAGCTCACCGACGGTGCGCATGCGACGGTTGCCGAAGTGGTCGATGTCGTCGGGCTGGACCAGCATGTCCTTGCCGTCGGCATCCTTGAGGACGTTGCCCTCGGCGTCGGTCAACAGCGCGTCACCGTTGTGGAGGCGAACGATGTAGCGGATCGCGGCCACGATGTCGGAGATGGTGAGCGTCTGGTGGTCGAAGGCCTCGGTCTGGCCGAGCTTCTTGTTGATCTTGTAGCGACCGACCTTGGCCAGGTCGTAGCGCTTGGGGTTGAAGTAGTAGTTCTTCAACAGGGTCAGCGCCGCCTCACGCGTGGGCGGTTCACCCGGACGGAGCTTGCGGTAGATGTCGAGCAGCGCGTCGTCGGGACCCTCGGTGTTGTCCTTCTCCAGGGTGAGCTGGATCGACTCGTACTGACCGAGCTCGGCCATGGTGGCCTCGTAGTCGTACTCCTCACCGATCTCCTCGGCAACGGCCTGGAGGGCCTTGAGGAGGACGGTGACGTTCTGCTTGCGCTTGCGGTCGAGGCGGACGCCGACCAGGTCGCGCTTGTCGACCTCGAACTCGAGCCAGGCACCACGCGACGGAATCACCTTGGTGGAGAAGATGTCCTTGTCGGAGGTCTTGTCGGCCGCGCGCTCGAAGTAGACACCCGGGGAGCGGACGAGCTGAGAGACGACGACGCGCTCGGTTCCGTTGATGATGAAGGTGCCCTTGCTGGTCATCAGGGGGAACTCGCCCATGAAGACCGTCTGGCCCTTGATCTCACCTGTGTCGTTGTTGGTGAACTCCGCAGACACGTAGAGGGGTGCGGAGTAGGTGAAGTCCTTCTCCTTGCACTCGTCCTCGGTGTACTTCGGGTCGTAGAAGAGGGGGTTCTCGAACGAGAGCGACATCGTCTCGGAGAAGTCCTCGATCGGAGAGATCTCTTCGAAGATCTCGGTCAGACCCGACTTGCGGGAGGCATCTCCACCAGCTTCGATGCGGGCTTCGATCTCTGCCTTCCACTTCTCGTTTCCGATCAGCCAGTCGAAGCTGTCGGTCTGGAGGGCGAGAAGTTGCGGAACCTCAAGCGGTTCGGAGATCTTTGCGAAGGAGATGCGACGGGGGTTGTTGCTTGCTGCGTTGCTGCGCGCGGCCAAGAGGGTGTCCTTCTACAGGTTCGCTCTGGGATGATCGCCAACTCACCACAAACCAGCCAACCGGGCAGGCAGGAAGCATTTGAGAGCAGGCGCAAATGGGGAGCCTATCCCAAAATGGCATAGCA
>JAKDNC010000679.1 GCA_030452025.1 Nocardioides sp.
GACCACGGTGCGGAGGCTCGCGGCGACCGGCACCGTGCTCGTGATGGCGAGCGAAGTGTCTTCCTTCGCAATCGCCTGCTTCAACTTGTCGGTCAGCTCGGTGACCACGACGCGCCCCGCCGGGACCCGGATGTCCGACAGACCCGTGGGCGCGAACTCACTGTCGGCGCCACGGACCTTCAGCGACACCCGTCCTTCGTCGGCGCCGGGGTTGATCAGGACCAGCGTGTTCTCGTCCGCCTTGCGTGGTAGTCCCGGAATCACCTGCTCGTTGGCGGGCGGAGCAGTCCACGGGAACCAGTCCGTGGTGGCCTCCGCTCCCTGGGGGGTGTAGGTGTCCTGGGTGGATACCGCCACCCGTCCCCGGGAGACCGTCACCTGAACGGCGAGCTCCTCGCGCTCCGGCGCCAGTTCAGCGAGGTTGATCTCACTGCTCTTCGAGGCCGGAATGGTGAGCCCGCGCGACTCGACCTTCCTCATCGGACCGGTCCTGCTCCAGATGGTCAGGTCGACGACTGCGGGGCCCTTGTCGGGATTGGCGAGAAGCAGCCTCGACTCGTGGAAACCGCCGGCGCCCAGACCCGGGAACCAGCGTTCACCTGCCGGGGTCACACACTCGCCCGCCGCTGGCGCCTTCTCAGTGCCGAACCTGGCCCCGAACAGACCGGGAGCCATCGACCCGGTCCCGGAGACCACAGTGGCCTGCTCCGCCTGCACGGTCGTCACGGCGTCCGCGCCCACCTTGAGCGCGCTTCTCTTCGCCCGATTGGAGGGTCGCTTCTCGAGCGACCCCTCCACCGACGATGCGTCTCCCCCGGGCGCTCGGCCGATGGTCAGGTCGGCCGCATCGGGCAACGCGGCGGGACAAGCCAGCGCCGCTGACGTCAGCGGCACGCTCGTCGGCTCCTCGACGACGGGGTCGGTCGGGTCCGGCGGGGTGACCTGCAACGCGAGGGCGCCGCCGGTGACCAGCACCGCGGCCAGCCCGACGGCCAGTCCGGAGGCCATTCCCTTCTTCTGCCTGGGCGTCTGTCCATGCTTCCCGCTCATCGTTCCTCCCTCCGCGACGGACCACAGAGCACGGCGACCACGATCACGGCGACCACCTGCAACGCAAGCAACCACGGATGCCACCACGGCCCGTCACCGTCGATCGCCGCAGCATCGACCTGCGCGTCCAGCTCCCAGGCGCGGGTGCTGCGGTCGGCGGTGGACGCCTGCGTCACGCCACTGGTCGAGTCGAGCGTGGCCGCCACCTGCGCGTCCGCCGGGGACGGCAGGACGACGTACTCGATGCCTTGGGCCGCCAGGTCCATCACCGTCTTCTCATCGGCCTGGGAGACCAACTCAGTGACGTGCTTGTCCAGGGAGTCGTCGATGTCGGTGAGGGCCAGGATCTCGTCCTGGCCGAGGGTGATCCCGTCGCCGCGGCGCACCGTCCAGGTGAGCCCGTCCCCCACGTTCCCGCGCACGATCAGCACACCATTGGAGGGGTCGTCCTGCACCGCCTGGGTCATGTAGGCAGGAACCCCGGAGTTGTCCGGGTCCTCGAACAGGTTGTCGCCGTCCACGAGCCACCATGCGAGCCCGCCCAGGGGCACCACGACGATCAGCGCCGCGAGCACGGCCGCCACCGGCTGCCGCCAGGTGAACGAGCCACCGCCGACGACCTCTCGCATCCCGTGCGCCGCGATCATCACAGCCACGATCAGGGCGCCCTGGATCAGCACCAGGCTGAACCCGAGGCCCGGCTGGGAGACACCGGCGGGCAGGTCGATGGTGACCCGACTCAGCACGGCGGCCACCGCCGCAGCGAGCGCGACAAGGACCCAGCAGGAAACCACCGCGGTGCGGGTGCGCCCCCGCAGCAACGCGACGAGCGCGGGCAAGACGAGCGCGAGGCCGACCCACTCGGGTGCCGCCAGGTCCGGGAATCGTCCGGCGAGCAGGTCGAACGGCCCCGGGTTGGCCATCGCCCGGCCAGCTTCCTGGAAGAGCCCGGCGGCACCGCGGCCGAGCATCCCGACCACGCCGGGAGCCAAGAGCAGGAGCGGCACCGCGACGCTCACGACGAGCGGTCCCCACACCGCTGCGACGCGGACCGTGCGTGGCGCGATCACCAGGAGGGCCCCGATGACGAGCACCACGACCACGACCGCAAACAGCCAGGCTGATGGGGTGAACGCAGCGATCAGCGCGAGGAACATGCTGACACGCCAGCCGGCGCGCCAGCGACGATCGGCGGACCCCTCGATGAAGCCCACAGCCGCGTGGGCGAG
>JAKDNC010000680.1 GCA_030452025.1 Nocardioides sp.
CACTCCCGAACCCGGCGAAAGCGCGGCCCCGGCTCCGGTCGCCCCGGCGCCGAAGGTGGTCACCACGACGCGCACGCGCCGCGGTGCCAGCCGCCCGGCCGGTTCCTCGCCCACCGGCGAAGCCGGTCCCGAGGAGACGCCGGAACAGACAGGGCAACAGGCGGGGGAACTGACAGGGGAACTGACAGGGGAGCTGCACGTCCCGATCAAGAAGAAGGGCAGCGGCAAACACTGATACCTCGGTCTGGTGCCCGTTTTGCGTCAGACCAGCGGTGACCGTAGTATTGCTCCTCGGTATGCATCCGCATGCCCTTCCTGTGTGGCCCAGCATCCGGCGCACTCCCATGGAGCGATGCGCAACGAGAGGCAGGCCCCGGAACATGAGCGTTAAGCAGATGGAATCGACGAAGGAGACCGCGGTGTACGCGATCGTGCGCGCAGGCGCCACCCAGCAGAAGGTTGCCGTGGGCGACGTCATCGAGATCGACAAGGTGGAGACCGGTGTCGGTGACTCGCTGACCCTCCCGGTGCTTCTGGTGGTGGACGGCGAGGCGGTCACATCCGACGCCGCCACCCTCGGCAAGGCATCCGTGACTGCCGAGGTCCTCGGCGCCACCAAGGGCCAGAAGATCGTCATCCAGAAGTACAAGAACAAGACCGGTTACAAGAAGCGCCAGGGCCACCGCCAGAACTACACCCAGGTCAAGGTCACCGACATCACCGTCTGACCCCTGGGCAGAGCCAGACTCCACCTTCACGAACTCAAGGACTGAAACCATGGCACACAAGAAGGGCGCAGCCTCGACCAAGAATGGTCGCGACTCCAACTCCCAGCGTCTCGGCGTGAAGCGCTTCGGGGGCCAGAGCGTCAACGCCGGCGAGATCATCGTCCGTCAGCGCGGCACTCACTTCCACCCGGGCAGCGGTGTCGGCCGCGGCGGCGACGACACCCTCTTCGCCCTGGTCGGCGGTGACGTCGAGTTCGGCACCAAGCGTGGCCGCAAGGTCGTCAACATCCTCCCGGGTGAGTGATCCACGCTTCTCCCGAAAGACCATCTGCGAAGGCGTCCCTAGACTGTAGGGGCGCCTTCGGCCTTTCCACCAGCAATCCTGCCTACAGGAGTTCCCCCCATGGCTGTCCCGACCTTCGTCGACGAAGTGCGTCTGCACATTTCTGCCGGACGCGGCGGGAACGGCGTCGCCTCGGTGCATCGTGAGAAGTTCAAGCCGCTCGGCGGTCCCGACGGCGGCAACGGGGGACCCGGCGGGTCGGTGATCCTGCGCGTCGACCCCGACGTCACGACGCTGATCGACTACCACCACAACTCCAAGCGGGTCGCCGAGCACGGCGGCCACGGTGCGGGTTCGCACAAGTTCGGCTTCCACGGCCATGACATGATCCTCCCGGTCCCCGACGGGACCGTCGTCTCTGATGCCAAGGGCAACGTGTTGGCCGACTTGACCGGTGCCGGAACCGAGATGGTGATCGCCCACGGCGGGCGTGGCGGGCTCGGCAACGCAGCCCTGGCCTCGTCCAAGCGCAAGGCCCCCGGTTTCGCCCTGCTCGGCGAACCGGGCGACGAGATCGAGATCGTCCTCGAGCTCAAGGTCGTCGCCGACATCGGCCTGGTCGGCTTTCCCAGCGCAGGGAAGTCCTCGCTGATCGCGTCGATCTCTCGGGCGCGTCCCAAGATCGCTGACTACCCGTTCACCACGTTGGTGCCGAACCTTGGCGTCGTACGCGCCGGTGAGGTCACCTTCACCGTCGCCGACGTGCCCGGGCTGATCGAGGGCGCCGCCCAGGGTCGCGGCCTTGGCCACGACTTCCTGCGCCACATCGAGCGGTGCGCTGCGATCGTCCACGTCATCGACAGCGCCAGCATCGAACCGGGCAGAAACCCGATCGGCGACCTTGAGATCATCGAGCGTGAGCTCAGCGGGTACGGCGGCCTCGATGAGCGTCCACGTCTGGTCGCCCTCAACAAGGTGGACGTGCCGGACGGCCGCGACATCGCGTCGTTCGTCGTCGACGAGCTGCGTGATCGTGGCCTGGACGTCTTCGAGATCAGCGCTGCCTCCGGTGAGGGAACACGCGAGCTGATCTTCGCGATGGCAGAGATCGTGGCTCGCGCCCGCGCCGCGGAGCCGACAGACGAGACCAAGCGCATCGTGATTCGGCCGCAGGCTGCCGATGGCCACGACGACTTCACCGTCAAGCTCACCGGGGACGGCTGGCGGGTGCGCGGCGTGAAGCCGGAACGCTGGGTCCGCCAGACC
>JAKDNC010000681.1 GCA_030452025.1 Nocardioides sp.
CATCCTCCTCAGGTGTCCACGTCGTCCCCACGTCACCGTCGACGGTGGCGAGGCCTGATGCCCGCGGATCATCCACTGCGGTCGAGGAACCGGTTGCATTCAGCGGTTGACCCTTCTGCAACAACGCTTCGAGTGCGGCGCCTGCACGGGGTCGCACAATGAGTTTCGGAGAGTACGTCGCAGCCGTCGGCAGCGTGAACCTGCGGTCCAGGCCACGCGGTTCCTCAGCGGCGCGCGCCCGATCCGCCATACAGCGGATTGCTCCTTCGACCTCCGCACAGCCGGTGCGTGACTCGTCGAGAGTGCGCAGCTGGATCGCGTCCGGGCTCCGCCACTCCTCAGGAATCTGCGGCAGGACCAACGGGCGCCGGACCTGCAGACCGTCGATGTGCACCTCACTCAACGCGAGTTGCCCGGGATCCGCGGCAACATCCTCCACGCGCACCCAGCTGGCGAGACCTTCCGCCTCGATCGGCACCATCTTGCGCTCACCCGCGCCCAGCTCAACCACATCGCTGCTCCCGGCGTCGGTGACCACGCGAATGCGCTTCAGAGAGTCCACGGACTCCCCGAGGGTGATCTCGACCTGGTCGATGCTTGTTGGCTCATCCAGGTCGACCTGCCACCACGCGGACGAGGTGGCTCCGAAACCCGAGACCCATTCGGTGTCATCGAGGCCGTCGATCGCGGCGTAGGTCAGGTGACCCGGCCGGGCGCCACCCTGGTTGTTCGAGTCGGACATCGAGCTCGAGGCAGAGAGACGCTTCGCGCCGTCGAGACGTGCCCTCGTCTTCCATCGCGAGCCCCCGGGTAGCGCGTAGTCCATCGTCGGGTTGCCCGAGCGTCGTACGTCTCCCCCCGTGAATACCGAGGAAGCACCGTCATGCACGCGCCCGAAGAACCGTTCGCGCTCCAGCATTCCGTCGGTCAGGATCAGGGGCCCCTCCGGCTGGGACCCGGACCCCACATCGGCCGCGAGCTGGGTCGGCTCGTCACGGAGCAGGTCGGCATCGGTGAGGTCCAGGAGGTCCTCCGGCCCGCCGACGACGACAGGCAACTTGTCCGCGCCCACAGCATCGGTCGAGGGCGACGTGACCTCATAGATCTCGATGGCAGCGAAGTCGTCCTGCCATCCTCCGTTGACCACCAGTCGCTTGCCCTCGTCGCTCTCGACGTAGGCCTCCCCACCGACATCGGGACCAAAGCTCCGCACCAGCCGCAACCCGGCAGAGCCGTCGAGCGCCTGGCGCACCAGGGAGCGGTCCGGAACGTCGTTCCCGGGGGTCAAATCGTTGCGCACCACGACGTAGCGCACGCCCGCGCGGCCGAGGAACGTGGCAAGACCCGCGGACCCCCGCCCCTGGCTCATTCTCGACTCGAAGGCGTCCAGCATCCTGATGTTGCCCGGCGGGGTCAGCGGCACGGCGTTGCGCACCGCCCAGCGTGACGCCGAGAGATACTGCATCGGTTCGTCAAGTGGAGACCCCCACACGTACTCCGCGAAGCCGGATCCGGGCGCCAGCAATGCGACGGAGTCCCCCGAATTCTCGTCGAGCCAGTCAACGGTTCGCTGCCAGTAGTCCGGGGTCTCCGACACCGGAGATGTGGGGGCCAGCCGGCCACTCAACACAGGGATCGCCGCACCGACGACACCGACGGCCATCAAGCCGGCGAGGATGGCGTGAGTGGGGATCCGCAACGAGCGTCCCGGAAACTCGAGGGATGTCGAAGCGCGGCTGCGCCACGCCGACTCGACCAGCCAGCCCAGCCCCAGCACCATCGGCAACCGGACCACGGGATCGAACTTGTGGACGTTGCGCAGGGGGGCGAGGGCGCCGTCGAGCAGTTCGTTGACCGCACCGGCACCCCACCCTTGGACGGATCCCAGGTGTCCGGCCGTCACCATCAGCAGGCCAAGGAACACCGAGAGGAGCAGGAACAGTCGGTGCGGATTCGCGCGCTGCATCAGACCCACCAGGCCCATCAGCAACAACAGCCCACTGTTCAGTGCTGCGTAGGGCGTCGTGATCAGCGCACGGCCGCCCTGCCATGAGGGATCGACGTACGGAACCCAGGCGGAGGTCCCCCGCAACGCGTCGAAGAGCGTGGTGGGAAAGGTGGTGACCGATGCAGTCTCGATGAAGTCGAGGAACGGCGGACTGTACGCACCCATCACGAAGAGCGGAACGAGCCACCAACACGTGCCCAAGAAGGTGAAGACAGGCCACCAGAGCATCATGCTGCGCCGCCGTGGACCGGGTGTCCGTGTGAGCAGC
>JAKDNC010000682.1 GCA_030452025.1 Nocardioides sp.
CGCAGTTCGCTCAGGTCATCGACGACGGCGAGCGCCGGTTCATCCGCACACCATCGCGGCCACGCCGCCCGCGCCTGCGCCAACAGCGGCGACTCAGGATGGTCGAGTCCGAAGTAGTCAGCTACGCACATGTCAGGCCCCTTCCTGCCTTTGTTGGACAGGTGTGCGTAGCCATTCCAGCCTCTTGGCGTGTCAGATCTGAAAGGATATGTTCGAGCTGTGGATGACCCATCCCTGCTCGAAACGGCACGGCTCTCCCGCGGGCTCACCCAAGAGGCGGTGGCGCGCCGTTCAGACACGTCTCAACCGACGCTCTCGGCGTACGAGCGAGGTGTGAAGTCACCGACGGTGAGGGTGGCCCGACGCATCCTGCACGCCCTCGGTTTCGACCTCGGTCTCACACCACGGGTGACCTTCCACGAGGTCCGGCACGACAGGTCGGCGTACGCCGTCCCGGACCAACTCTGGCGACTCGCCCCCAACGACTGCTTCGTCCCATTCAGCGTTCCTGGGCGATCAGGTCAGCAGCGGTTCGACCCGGTCGACCGCACCTCACGGCTCAAGGCCTACCTGTGGTTGCTGGAGCACGGCGACGAGACCCAACTCTTCACGCGCCTCGACGGGGTGCTCCTGGTGGACCTGTGGCCCGACCTCGTCCCGCACCTGCCGTCGAAACTGCGCGACGAGTGGAGGCCATTGGTCACCGAAGCGACCGAGGGCTGGTTCATCGAACAACTCCGTGCCGGTCGCCCCGTGCCGCCGAAGCCGGTCGGCTCCAAGGTGCGGGAGCGTGCCATCCGACGCCTCGCCGAGCACGGGCTGAGTGCAGATGAGATCAGAGCGGTCTTGGACCGCAGGCGCTTGTAACTCTCCGCTCATCTGTCGGCTCTGCTCACTACGGTTGCCACATGTATCCACCTCCAATCGCCGATTCGGTTTCCTCTGACCTTGCTGCACGGCTTGACGATCAGTTCTTCACCGGAGATCCGTCCGCCTACTTCCGCGCTCGCCTGCGGGCACTGTTGGCAACCGGAGCATCGTGGAGTCCGGAGGACAAACTCACCGCCGAAGTGCAGCGACTTCTCGGTCCGGGCGCTGCCCTGCTGACCGATGTGGATCCACGCGCGCAACAGATGCAAGTCGCAGTCGACGCGATTGCCCTACGGCACCAGATCGCCGAGGCACTCCTCCGATTGCTTCATGCCATTCTCCACAAGGAGTCCTCGCCCGACGCAAGCCTCTGGGTTGCCCTGACCGACACGCCTAACGCGATGAAGGACGTCATCAAGGAGGCCAAGGCCGCCCTCCGCGACGGGCCAGCCGAAGCCTATGAGCAACTCGGCGACCTGCTACTCCCACGTGCCGATGTGTCTGATGTCTTGACGGAGGCCGACGAGATCGAGGACAGCCGGAACATCCACATCGAGTGGGTCAACTTCGCGATCAAGCTCATGCTGGACAAGGATCCTGATCTCAACGCGGCGCACAACAAGTTCAAGCACGGCATGGCGATACGCCCCCAGGACGACCTCCTGCTCACGCTCATGCCTACTGGACCGAGCCCGGACGGCACCGTGGAGGCCGACGTCCTCAATGGTCCGCAGACTGCCGCGCTGCTGGACGGTGTGACCGCCGAGTTCCTTGCGCGTCGTGGCCAGAAGCACGGTTTGGAGCTCACTCAGATGCGGACTGATCCGGCGCTGGCCATCTCCGAGGCTGGCGCCCTGATGATCACGCATGCCTTGCTGTTTCACCGCGCCGCCGTACGACACTTCGCAGAGCGAAAAGTGCCTGACCACCGAAAGATCGCCACTTCTCCTGGATGCTTTGTCGGCGGCCCTCACCCCGGAAAGATGCGTGCCGATCGCCCCTTTGCACTTCGATTTCCACTCAGCCTGCCGCTGCCGCCAGGAGCATCGCCGAAGCCGCAACTCTTCTGGACCGATGGGAAGCGGCAGGACCTCACGATCGGCAAAGCCCAGCGGGTACGCGTGGTTGACACAAGCGGAGGGTGAGTGGGGCCGCAGACTCAACTGGCGGCGGAAACACGCAGGCTGATCGGCTCGGCGGAAGCCGCATCGGACTCGGCGAGCACGAACTGGATCTGGACCCCGAGAGCAGCCGTGAGTTTGAGCAGCGTCTGAGTGGTGGGCGCGACCTGGCCGCGCTCGATCCGACTGATGTCGGCCTGCGTGACCCCTGAAAGATCCGCCAGATCGCTCTGGCGGAGGCTTCGCGCTTTGCGGGCGCCATAGATCACCTGACCGAACGCGGCG
>JAKDNC010000047.1 GCA_030452025.1 Nocardioides sp.
CGTCGCGGGTGTGGGATCCGAGCCCGAGGACCATCGCGCGCCCCAGATCGCCGGCCTCGTCGACGTCCTGGCGCAGGGAGGCGAGCTCGCCGGGCAATGAGAGCGCTCCGGCATCGGTGTGGGCGGCGCAGGATCCGGGGCCGAATGCGGGGGTGAACCACTCGATCGACCTGGTGGCGTAGAACGTCGTACCGGTTCCCGCGACATCTGCGACGAACGCCGGTCCATCCTCCGGCACCATCTCCAGCGCAGCGGTCAGTTCGTCGTGGCGGAGCGCCGGGAGGTCGGCGCAGAGTGCCGCGATGCCGTAGGAAGGCTGGCGTCGCACGGCCTCGTGCGCGGCCTGGACCAGGCTGCCGTTGAGGTCGCCGGTCACCCCGTCGGGGAGCACCTCGCAGCCACCCTTCCGGGCCACGTCAGCCAGCCGGAAGTCATCGGTGACCACAATGACCGCACCCACCGCGGACGCCTCGAGGGCCGCGTGGAACGTGTCCAGGGCGAACGCCGTCGCGAGCGCGATTCGCTGCTCATCGGGCATCGTCGCGAGGCGCGACTTACCGACGGTGGGTGACTTCACCGGGACGAGTGCGGTGAACAGGCGTGGATCCGACATCGAGGCTGATCCTGCCATCCCTTCACTTTGCGGCGCGGACGGAGGTCAGCCGTGGCCGCAACGAGTAGCCTGCCTTTGCACATGCAGGGACGAAGGCAGAGGACGCAGACCGTGACACGACGCAAGCTGGACCAGCCCCGGGGCTGGGCATGGACGGTGGCGGTCGGCATCCTGCAGCCCACGCTGATCGCGGTCACCCGACGCACCTGGATGAACGGCGACGAGATCCCGGCCGCGGGTGGGTGTGTGATCGCCCTCAACCACGTCTCCCACATCGACCCCCTCGTGGCGGGGCATTTCCTCTACGGCCACGGGCGGCTGGCACGGTACCTCGCGAAGGCAGGCCTCTACGACAACCGTGCGCTCGGCTTCTTCATGCGCGCGGCTGGCCAGATCCCGGTCAAGCGTGAGAGCCATGACGCGAACGGCGCGTACGCCGCTGCGGTCCAGGCCGTGCGAGCCGGGGAATGTGTCGTGGTCTATCCGGAGGGAACGATCACCCGCGACCCCGAGCTGTGGCCGATGACCGGCAAGACGGGCGCTGCCCGGATCGGACTGGAAACCGGCTGTCCGGTGATCCCGGTCGCCCACTGGGGCGCGCAGGACATCCTCGCTCCCTACGGAAGGAAGCCACACCTGTTTCCGCGCAAGAAGGTGACGGTCAAGGCGGGGGACCCGGTCGAGCTCGGAGACCTCGTGGACCTACCGACAGACGCTGAGAACGCCCGGGTGGCGACGGCCAGGATCATGGAGGCGATCACTGTCCTGCTCGAAGACATCCGTGGCGAAAAGGCTCCCACCGAGCGTTTCGACCCACGCAAGTCGGGCGTGACGCTGACCGGGAACCCTCACAAGGACAAGAAGAAGGGCAAGGAGATCCGATGACGAAGGTTGCCGTGTTGGGTGCAGGCTCCTGGGGGACCGCGTTCTCGCTGGTACTGGCTGATGCCGGGAACGACGTCACGATGTGGGGACGCCGCGACGAGGTGGTGGCCAACATCAACGAGAAGCACGAGAACACTGGCTACATGCCCGGCATCCAGCTGCCGCCCACGATGGACGCCACGACCGACCCGGAGGAGGCGCTCGACGGTGCGGAAGTCGTCGTGCTCACCGTGCCCTCGCAGAGCCTCCGGGAGAACCTCACCTCGTGGGCGCCGGCGATTTCCGAGGACGCCGTCATGGTGTCGCTCATGAAGGGCGTCGAGCTCGGCAGCCTGAGGCGGATGAGCGAGGTGATTGCCGAGGTCACCGGTGCCGGGCCGGAGCGGATCGGCGTGGTCAGCGGGCCCAACCTGGCCAAAGAGATCGCCCGGCGGGAGCCGGCCGCCTCCGTGGTCGCCTGCCAGGATGAAGATGTCGCCAAGCGGCTCCAGGCGCTGTGCCACTCCAAGGCCTTCCGTCCCTACACGTCGGTCGACGTCGTCGGCTGCGAACTGGGCGGCGCCTACAAGAACGTCGTCGGCCTCGCCGTCGGGATGGCCGTCGGCCTTGGCTTCGGCGACAACACAACTGCCTCGGTGATCACCCGCGGCCTGGCCGAGACCGCCCGTCTGGGCAGCGCGCTCGGCGCGGACCCGCTCACCATGATGGGGCTCGCGGGACTCGGCGATCTGGTGGCCACCTGCTCCTCACCGCTCTCGCGCAACCGCACCTTCGGCGAGAAGCTCGGTCAGGGGATCAGCGCCGACGAGATCTATGCCAGCACCCGCCAGGTCGCCGAAGGCGCGAAGTCCTGCGCCTCGATCCTCGGGCTGGCCCGCAGCCACGGCGTGGACGCACCCGTCGCAGAGGCGGTCACCGCAGTGGTCTCCGGAGAATGGTCGGTGGGCAGCATGATGGAGAGCTTCTTGTCCCGCGACACCAAGGCCGAACGCGACTGATCGCACTTCGCTCGTTCCTCGCTGCGTGCGCTCAGACGATGTTGTCTGTCGCTTCACGCACTTCGCTCGTTCCTCGCTGCGTGCGCTCAGACGACCAGATCGTCCAAGGCAGTCCTCAGGTCGTCCCACAGGTCCTCGACGTCCTCGACGCCGACCGACATCCGCACCAGGCCGTCGGGGATGGTGGCAGGCTCCATCTTCCAGCGGCGCCGACGCTCGAAGCTCGACTCAACCCCACCCAGGCTCGTCGCGTGGATCCACAGCTTCGTCTTGTGGGTCAACAGGTCCGCGGCCATCGCGCCCTGGGCCAGGACGGCCGAGATGATCCCGCCGAACCCGGGGTAGCGCACCTCGCTGATCGCGGGGTGCTCCTCGAGCCTGCGGACCAACTCCTTGGCGTTGTGCTCGGAACGGTCCACGCGCAGGTGCATCGTGCGCAGTCCGCGCAGGGCGAGGAAGGCCTCGAACGGTCCGGGCACCGCGCCGAGAAGGTCGCGTCGCTTCTTGAGTACGTCGTAGAGCTGGTCGTCGCCGGTGAGGATCGCACCCATGAGTACGTCGCTGTGGCCGGCGATGTACTTCGTGGCGGAGTGGACCACCATGTCGACGTCCATCGCCAGTGGCTGCTGGCGTAGGGGAGTGGCGAAGGTGTTGTCGACCACGACGTAGGCGCCCGCCGCGTGCGCGGCGTCGCGGATCGCGGGGATGTCGGCGATCTCGAGGGCGGGGTTGGTTGGCGATTCCAACCAGACCAGCGAGGCACCATCACACGCGGCGACGACGGCCGCGGTGTCGGTGATGTCGACGAGCTCGGCGACGATCCGTCCGCGGGCCTCGAGGTCGGCCAGCTGCCCGATCGAGCCGTTGTAGGCGTGGCGCGGCGCCACGACCTTCTGTCCGTGGCCGACCAGGTCGAGGATCGTGGAGACGGCCGCGAGGCCAGAGGCGAACGAGATGCATCGCCCCCCTTCAAGTGAGCCGAGGGCGTCCTCGAAGGCGGTCCACGTCGGGTTGCCGTAGCGGCCATACTCAACGTCCCCACCGGCGACGTAGGTGGAGGCCATCGTGATCGGGGTGTTCAGCGGCGCGTCCGGCTCGACGGTCGGACGGCCGGCCGAGACGGCCAGCGTGGCAGGGCGGAGGGGCTTGTCGGTCATGCCTCCCAGATTAGGACCCGGGGGAGTGCGACATGATGGGGCCCGTGAACCACGAGACGAACGACACCCAGACGGATCCCGACCTGGCCGCAGACGTCGACTCCTGCTGTCGCCTGACCGGTGAGTTCACTCTGCGCTCCGGTCAGGTGTCGAACGAGTACTTCGACAAGTACCTCTTCGAGTCGCAACCCGCTCTCCTGAGCCGCGTTGCCGAGCAGATGATCGCCAAGGTCCCCGAGGGGACTGAGCTCCTCGGCGGCCTCGAGCTGGGCGGCATCCCGATCGCCACGATGCTCAGTGTGCGCACCGGCCTGCCCACCCTTTTCGTGCGCAAGAAGGCCAAGGAGTACGGCACCTGCAAGCTTGCCGAGGGCCCCGATGTGGCCGGGCGGCGGGTCACTCTGGTCGAGGACGTGATCACCACCGGAGGCGCCGTGCGCGAGGCCACGAAGGCGTTGCGCGAGGCCGGCGCGACCGTCGAAGTCGTGATCTGCGCCATCGACCGCAGCCCGGAAGGAGTCGATCCGCTCGAAGACGTGCAGCTCGAGGTGCGACCCGTGCTCACGAAGGCTGAACTCGACGCCGTCGCCGGTTAGGCTCTGGCTCGATGACTTCTCCAGCCCGTAAGCCCAGGGTCGCCGTCGTGTTCGGTGGCGTCTCCAGCGAACACTCCATCTCCTGCATCTCGGCCGGGAGCGTGATCGCCGCGATCGACCGGGACAAGTACGACGTGGTGCCGGTCGGCATCACCACCACCGGTACGTGGGTGCTGGAGGACCCGGAGACGAACCCGCTCGTCCTCGGCCCCGGAGGCGAGCTCCCGATGGTCGTCGGAGACCAGGAGGTCGCGCTCAAGCCCGGGGAGACCAAGGAGCTCGCGGCCACCACCAGCGCCGCCCCTGAGGCACTCGGCGAGGTCGACGTCGTCTTCCCGGTGATGCACGGACCGTTCGGTCAGGACGGCACCCTCCAGGGACTGCTCGAGATGGCCGGTGTGAGGTACGTCGGCGCCGGGGTGCTCTCTTCGGCCGTCGGCACCGACAAAGCCTTCATGAAGCGGCTCTTCGAGGCCGCCGGGCTGCCCGTGCTGCCCTACGTCGTGCTCACCCCGAGGGACTGGGCACGCGACGAGGCCGGAGTGCGCGGCCGTGTCGAGGAGCTCGGCTTCCCGCTGTTCGTGAAGCCGGCCCGCGCGGGGTCCAGCTTCGGGATCAGCCGGGTCAACTCCGCGGACCAGCTCGACGCCGCCCTGGACGAGGCACGCCGGTTCGACCCGAAGGTGATCGTCGAGGCAGCCGCGATCGGCGCCCGCGAGGTCGAGTGCGGCGTCCTGCAGGGGCTGGGCGACGAGCCCCACCTCGCCAGCGAGCTGGCCGAGATCAAGATCGACCCGAACCACCAGTTCTACGACTTCGAGGCGAAGTACCTCCCCGAGGAGAACACCGCGCTCGACGTCCCGGCCGACCTCCCCGACGACCTGGCGGTCGAGGTGAAGACACACGCGATCGCGGCCTTCGAGGCACTCGACGTCGAGGGTCTGGCGCGGGTGGACTTCTTCGTCTTCCCCGACGGCCGGATCGTCCTCAACGAGGTCGAGACGATGCCGGGATTCACCAGCCTGTCGATGTTCCCGCGGATGTGGGCGGCCAGCGGGGTCGACTATCCGACGCTGGTGGAGCGGCTGATCAAGCTGGCGCTCGAGCGCCCGGTCGGCCTGCGCTGACGCCTCAGACGGGCCGGATCAACGACAGCGGCCGGTGCGCTTCAGCTTCTCCTTGACCACGTCGCCGATCTCGACCATCACGTCGCTCGGCGGACGGTAGTCGGCCGGACCGGGACCTCGACCACCGGATCGAACCCGATCGTGGTCATCGTCACCGGCTGGTCGTCGGCCAGGTCCTCGTCGGGGATGTACCACCCGACGCCGTTGGCCTCCTCGCAGGAGGAGAACTTGTTGAAGTCCGGGGGCATGTCGACGCCACAGATCGCGACGATGGCGGGGTTGCCCCAGGCCCGGCCGAGCGATCCCTTCGGCTCGACTTCCACCTCGTCGAGGTCGTGCACCGAGGAGGGCAGCGCCTCGAGGAAGTCCTCGCACGTGCCGCGGGTCGCGTCATTGACCTCGAACCCGTCCATGTGCACCGTGTCGGCAGAGCAGGCAGTGACCCCCACCAGCAGCGCGCACGCGACGACGCCCCGTGCCCTCGCGGACACGGGGCGTCGTCGAGGACGCTGGTGCGGCACGTCTCAGATGTGGACGACCGGGCAGGTCAGGGTGCGGGTGATGCCTTCGAGGTTCTGCACCTTCTGGACAACCAGGGTGCCGAGCTCGTCGACGTTCTTCGCCTCGGCGCGCACGATCACGTCGTAGGGTCCGGTGACGTCCTCGGCCAGGGTGACGCCCTTGACCTGGGCGATGGCAGAGGCGACTTCAGCGGCCTTGCCGACATCGGTCTGAATCAGGATGTAGGCCTGGACGACCATTCGAGCTCCTCGGGCAGTGTGAACATGGCTCCGACAACGTACCGCCTCCGGACCGCGTGTCGATAGGTGGTCGCCAAACTCTGGCTGATGGGATGGCAGCATGCCCGCGACTTCGTTCCCTGCCGATGCGACCCTGGCCGACGCTGGAGAGTTCCCGCTGATCGCCGCCTTCCAGGAGATCTTCGAGGAAGGCGAACACGTCCTCGTCGGCTCCGGCGACGACGCAGCGGTGTTGCGGGTGAAGACCGGCCACGTCGTCGTCTCCACCGACCTGATGGTCGAGGGACGCCACTTTCGTCGCGACTGGGCAGGAGCCGCCGACGTCGGCGCCCGAGCCGCGGCCCAGAACCTTTCCGACATCAACGCGATGGGCGGACGAGCCACCTCCCTGACCCTGGGCCTGGCGGCCCCGCCCGACCTTCGGGTCGAGTGGGTGCTGGACTTCGCCCGCGGCTTCGCCGACGAGTGCGCCAAGGTCGGCGCCAGCGTCGTCGGCGGGGACGTCACGGCCTCCGACACCCTGGTCATCGCGGGCACCGTCCTGGGTGCCTGCACGATCGCCCCCGTCGTACGCTCCGGCGCCGAGCCCGGGGACGTCGTCGCGCTCTGCGGCCGCCAGGGCTGGGCGGCGGGCGGGCTGGCCGTCCTCGGTCGCGGTTTCCGCTCACCTCGGGTGCTGGTCGAGGCCTACCGCCGTCCCCAGCCGCCGTACGACGCCGGAGAGGTCGCCGCGGAATCCGGCGCGACCGCGATGATCGACGTCTCCGACGGGCTGCTGGCCGATGCCGCGCACGTTGCTGAGGCATCGGGGGTGGCGATCGACATCCGGACGGCTGCCTTCGAGATCGCCGAGCCGCTGCACGCGGTCGGTGCCGCCCTGGGGGCTGACCCCATCCAGTTCATCCTCGGTGGGGGAGACGACCATCCGCTGCTGGCCTGCTTCGCCTCGTCCGACGAGGTGCCGGAGGGATGGCAGGTGATCGGCTCCGTCAATGAGCCCGACCACGACGGTGCAGCGGTCACCGTCGACGGCGCTCCCTACGAGGGCGAGACCGGATGGACCCACTTCTGAGCCGACAGCTCCATTCCTGGTCTGCGGCCGGCTAGTTCCAGCTCCAGCTGGAGCGGAGGACCTCGACTGCGGCTTCGTTCTGCTCCTGGCCGCCGAGCGTCTGCACGCAGATGATGTAGGCGGTGTCGTCATGACGCAGGTAGAAGGCCTGGGCGCGGGTGCCGCTCTTCTGTCCCTGACCTTGCACATGGATGGCGGTCTCATCTGCCCAGGTCGTGTCCGGCAGCTTCTTTCCATGACTTGCGTAGAAGGACTTCAGGTTCTTGATCATGTCTGCGAGCCCGTGGTCGAAGAGCTCCTGGGAGACATCGGGCTCGGCATCGACCGTCACGAGGTGATCCGCGTCAGTCGCAAGGCTGCCGTACGAGTCTTCAGGGCCGGCCAGAGCTTGGTCCTTGGTGGAGTCGACCCAACCCCTCGGCAGGTTGAAGGTGTAGTCAGTTCGCTCGACCAGAACCCCCAGGTCTGCCGCGGGCGTGGGGGAGGCCGAGTCGGAGGCACTGGATGACGACTCCTGCGACGGCCTGCCGTTGTTCGCCTTGTCATCATCGTCCCCGCAGGCAGCGAGCAGGGTGGCCGTCAACAGCAGGCCGACGGTGGTGGCAGTGATGCGCATGTGACTCCCGAGGCCGGAATGAGCGGTCCACCAATCCTATCCGCAGGGTGCCTCGTCGACGCGAAAAAGCCCCCGGACCGAGAGGTCCGAGGGCTGTTGCGCTCGGGTCAGCGGGTGACCTTGCCGGCCTTGAGGCAGCCGGTGCAGACGTTGACGCGCTTGGGGGCGCCATTCACCGTCGCGCGGACACGCTGGATGTTGGGGTTGAAGCGACGCTTCGTAATCTTGCGCGACCACGGACGGTTGTTGCCGAAGCCGGGCTTCTTGGCGCAGATGTCACAGACGGCAGCCACCGGAAACTCCTGGGATGATCGATGTTGGTGAGGCAGGGGGCCCGGGGCATGAATGCTCGGGCAACCGAAGAAGACTAACCGATGGGCGGGTCAACATGGAAATCGTCCGGGCCGACTAACCTGATCCCCAACGACGACGACAGCCGCGCACGGAGGTGAAGATGCAGGGCAATCAGACCTTTGATCTTGCCACTGTCCTGAAGTTCGTCGATCTCGCGACCACCGCCTTGGGGGAGGCCCGCGAGGAGATCGACGCGCTCAACGTCTACCCGGTGCCCGACGGCGACACCGGCACCAACATGTTCCTGACCATGTCGGCCGCCCGGGACGCCCTGCTCGAGGCGATCGAGGATGACGGCCTGACCAACGCAGACCTCGACGTGGCGATGGCCAGGCTGGCCCGTGGCGCCCTGCTCGGGGCCCGCGGCAACTCCGGGGTGATCCTGTCCCAGATGCTCGGCGCGATGGCCGGCCGGATCAGCCGGACCGAGGCCGGAGACCGCTATCCCTCGGTGTTCGCCGGAGCGATGAAGGAGGCCACCGACGCCAGCTACGCGGCCGTCGGCACCCCGGTGGAGGGAACCATCCTCACCGTGGGGCGCGCTGCCGCCGACGCAGCCGTCGCTGCCGCCGATGCCGGCAACGGCCTCGCCGTGGTGATCAAGGAGGCCGCCACGGCTGCCCGCGAGGCGCTCGAGCTGACTCCCACCCAGCTCAGGGTGCTTGCCGAGGCCGGGGTCGTCGACGCCGGCGGGCGTGGACTGTGCGTCGTCCTCGACGCCGCCGAGACCTCGCTGACCGGCCGCCGTCCGGTCGCGCCCGGGCCCCGCCGCAAGCCGCACATTCCGGTGCCGATACCGAGCAACGATCTCACCCCGGATGGCCCGTCGTACGAAGTGATGTACCTCCTCGACGCGAAGGACGACGCGATCCCTCAGCTGCGCACCACGCTTGCCGGGTTGGGCGACTCGCTCGTCGTGGTCGGGGCAGAGGGCCTCTGGAACGTCCACGTCCATGTCGACGACGTCGGAGGCGCGATTGAGGCCGGCATCGATGCCGGCCGGCCGTACCGGGTCCGGGTGACCCACTTTGCCGAACAGGTCGGCCAGGCAGTGGCCCGCGCAACCACCCGTCACGGCCGCAAGATCGTCGCCGTGGCGGCAGGTGAGGGCCTGAGCCAGATCTTCTCCGAGGCGGGTGCCGTGGTGGTCCCGGGTGGGCCAGGACGCCGCCCCAGCACCGGCATGATCCTGGAGGCGATCCACGAGACCGGGGCGGCGGAGGTCGTCGTACTCCCCAACGACCACGACACCGTCCGCTCCGCAGAGATCGCGGCCCGCACGGCCGAGGAGTCCGGAGAGATTCGCGTCGCGGTGATTCCCACCCAGGCGCAGGTCCAGGGCATTGCCGCGATTGCTGTCCACGAACCGGGTCGCTCCTTCGACCAGGACCTGCTGCACATGACCGCCACCTCCCGCCACGCCCGACACGGCGCGGTCACGGTTGCCGTCAAGCAAGCGATCACCATGGCCGGGCCCTGCGAGGTCGGCGACGTCCTGGGTGTCATCGAGGGCGACTTCGTCCTTGTCGGCCAGGATGCGCACCAGGTCGCCCACGGCGTCATCGACCGTCTCGTGGGAGGAGGTGGCGAGCTGGTCACCCTGGTCGCCGGCCAGGGTGGTGGTGAGTTGGCCAGCCGCTGCGAGGAGTACGTCGAGGCGCAGCACCCGACTGTCGATGTCGTCGTCTACGACGGTGGGCAGGAGCGCTACCCGCTGCTCCTGGCGGTCGAGTGACACGCAGTGCCACGTGAGACGGGTCGGGCGACAACGGCCATCGGGAACAGGGAGCAGGAATGACCGGAATCGGGTTGGACTCGCCGATCGAAGCAGTCCTCGGCAGCCGGAAGACAGACAAGGGCAACGCCACCGCGCTCGAGAAGAACCTCGGCCTGCGCACCGTCGGTGACCTGTTGTGGCACTTCCCGCGTGACTACCTCAAGACGGGCGAGGTCAGCACGGTCACCGGTCTCGAGGACGGCCAGCCCCTGACGGTGGTCGCCACGGTCCTGGGGACGGAGGTCAAGGAGTTCTTCAATCGCCGCACACAGAAGATGGCCGCCCGCCTCGAGGCCACGATCAAGACCGACGGCCCGGTCCTCACCCTGACCATCTTCGCGCGGCACCGCGGCGCCGCCGAGTGGCATGAACGCCGACTGCGGCCCGGCGCGGTCGGTGTGTTCACCGGCAAGGTGAGTAGCTTCCGCAACCGCTGGCAGTTGGCGAACCCACAGATGATCATGATCGACGACGACCCGGACGACGCGGCGAGCGAGTCTGCGCTGGCCCTGGCCCACGGGCTCAAGGCGCTCTTCCCGATCTACCGGGTCACGGGCAAGGTCCAGACCTGGGACCTGGCCCGCGTGATCAGCTTTGCGCTCACCGTCATCGACGACGTGCCCGACAGTTTTCCGCCGCACCTGCGCGAGCGATTCGGCGTGGTCGACACCGGCACCGCCCTGCGCTGGATCCACTCACCCGACGACCACGGCCAGGTCGCCACCGCCCGGAAACGCTTCAAGTTCGAGGAGGCTCTGGTCACCCAGGTCGTGATGGCCCGACGCCGCGCTGCGATCCGCACCCTCGGCGCCGCGCCACGGACCGGCGGCGGTGGTCTCCTCGCGGAGTTCGACGCCCGGCTCCCGTTCGACCGCACGCAGGGCCAGCGCGAGATCGGCGCCGTGCTCGAGGAAGAGCTCGCCCGTGCCTGGCCGATGAGTCGACTCCTCCAGGGGGAGGTGGGCTCGGGGAAGACGCTCGTCGCGCTGCGGGCGATGCTGCGCGTGGTCGACTCCGGTGGCCAGGCGGCTCTGCTCGCGCCCACTGAGGTCCTCGCTCAGCAGCACTACCGCTCGATCTCCACGATGATGGGCGACCTGGCTGCCGGCGGCATGCTCGGAGGCAGCGCTGACGGGACCACCATCGCCTTGCTGACCGGGTCGATGACCAAGGCCCAGCGCGCCGAGGCGATGTCACGCATGGTCACCGGGGAGGCCGGCATCGTGATCGGCACCCACGCACTGCTCGAGGACCACGTCGAGTTCTTCGACCTCGGGATGGTCGTCGTCGACGAACAGCACCGCTTCGGTGTCGAGCAGCGCTCCAGACTGACCGACAAGGCCGGAGAGCCGCCGCACGTGCTGGTGATGACCGCGACGCCGATCCCGCGCACCGTAGCGATGACCGTCTTCGGGGACCTTGAGATCTCGACGCTCCGCGAGCTCCCCGCGGGCCGCGCGCCAATACAGACCAACGTGGTCGCGATCGCTGAGCAGCCGCACTGGATCGACCGCGCCTGGGAGCGGGTCCGTGAGGAGGTCGATCGAGGCCATCAGGTGTACGTCGTCTGCCCGCGGATCGAGGAGACCGCCACCGACGACGTCCCGGACGCATCCTCGGCAGGCGCCGCCGTCGAGGTGATTGCTCCCGACCTCGCCGCGGGCGCCCTGGCCGGCCTTCGCGTCGAGAAGCTCCACGGACGGATGGCGCCGGAGGAGAAGGACCGCGTGATGAGGGACTTCGCGTCCGGCGAGATCGACGTACTCGTCTCCACCACCGTCATCGAGGTCGGCGTCGACGTCGCGAACGCCACGATGATGGTGATCCTCGACGCCGACCGCTTCGGCATCTCCCAGCTCCACCAGCTGCGCGGTCGGATCGGCCGCGGCGGCTTGCCCGGCCTCTGCCTGTTGGTCAGCGCCAGCGAGGCGGGCAGCGCGAGCCGCGAACGCCTCACGGTCGTCGCCGCGACAACGGATGGATTCGAGCTCTCCCGGGCCGATCTGCAGCAACGCAGCGAGGGCGACGTGCTGGGGGAGGACCAGTCTGGTCGTCGCTCCGGGCTGGAGCACCTCAAGGTGGTCAAGGACGAGAAGATCATCGTCGCCGCCCGCGACGCCGCCGAGGAGCTGGTGGCCGAGGACTCGACCCTGAGCGGCAGCCCGCTACTGGCAGCCAAGGTGGACGCGCTCGAGCAGGACAGCAAGAGT
>JAKDNC010000683.1 GCA_030452025.1 Nocardioides sp.
TCAGCGTCGCGTCGGTGGCGATCACTCCGATCGTGGTGGCCAGGGCGGGCTTCAGCGGGGCCGGGTCGGAGGCCGCGGCCGCACGGGCAGCCGCCAGGTCGTTCTCGTCGGGGAGCTGCAGGGCCGGAAGGTCCCCGGGGAGGCAGTGCCGAGCGGCGTACAGCTCGCCGGTGGTCGGGTCGACGGTCGAACCGACCGCGTTGACCGCGACGATCGCGCCGATGGTCGTGCCGTCCGGGAGCGTGGCGGAGGCCGTGCCGACACCGCCCTTGAGCCCGCCGACGCGTGCGCCGGTGCCGGCACCGTGGGTGCCGGGGGCGATCACGGTCCCGGCGGCGTCGTACGCCGCTGCGCCGAGGTCCGCGGCCGGGTGGTTGGCGAACACCCCGCCGCGGCCGAGGTCGAAGAGGACTGCCGCGGGGACGATGGGCACGACGTCCCCCGGGCCGCCCATCGGGAAGCCGATGCCGGCGGCGAAGAGGCGTTGCACTACGCCGTCGACGGCCGCCAGGCCCAGCGCGGAGCCACCGGTCAGGACCACCGCGTGCACCCGGTCGACGAGGTTGCGCGGGTCCAGCAGGTCCGTCTCCCGGGTGCCGGGGCCACCTCCACGTACGTCGACCCCGGCGACCGCTCCCTCGGGCGGTGGCAGCACCACGGTCGTACCGCTGAGCCAGCCGTCCCCGGTGCGTTCGGCCTGACCAACCCTGAGACCGGGGACGTCGGTGATGCTGTTCGTGGGACCGGGGGCACTCATGGGTCCAGTGTGCCCTGACGTGCCGCTGGATCCGGATCGACGACGCGCCTGATCACCTGTTCGGCACCAGCGCCGGAGCGGGGGATGATGGCGTGCATGGCACTTGAGCTTCCCTGCCCCTACTGCGAGACCCAGATGTATCCCGAGCAGGCGCACAATCGCTGCCCGGGATGCCTGTACGTCGAACCGTGCTGCGACGGTGCCCCACTGCCGGCCCGTGCGGGCCGCCCTCAGTCCCAGGACCAGCCGACGCCGTAGTTTCCGGGCTCGCGGTTCTGGCCGAAGAGGTGGACCGACCCCCAGTCGTCGAGGGTCAGCTCCCCGACGTTGTGCAGGTCCTTGGTCCCGCGCCACTCCCACAGCCTGGTCGGCCGGCAACCCTCGAAGCTCACCCGGAAGATGTGCATGGCCAGGGTGCGGCTGAACCCGTGGGTCATCCCGTCGCTGTCCTCGAGCGCGTCCCAGAGTCGCGCCTGCGCGGGGTCGGTCGGTGGCTGGTCGCCCATCCCGAACCGGTAGCGGAGGACCCGGGTATCGCCGGTCTCCGGGGGAGCGCCGAGCGAGAGCTCGAAGACGACCGTGTTCAGCTCGGGGAAGTCATGGCGCCCGCTGAGCCGGCAGCCCTCCATCCCCTCGATCCGCAGGAGACGAGTGTCCAGGGCCTGGTCGCCGGACTCCACGACCAGGTGGTTGTCGAACCCGTCGTGCAGCGCCTCGGCGACGACCTCGTTCTCGACCCACCTGACCCGTCGGTTGGGGCCGACCCGGGTGTGTCGGCTGATGCTGACCATCCGGTGGGTGTAGGTGCTGCGGACGCTGGCCTCGGACAGGGCCGCCTCGAGGGTGGCGCCGTGCTGGGCCATCTCGCCGAAGGAGCGCAACGCACGCACGTTCTGAGCACTGCCCATCAGGCGTTCGGTGTCCGCGGCCCTCAGATCCAGGGCCCCCGCGAGCGCCATCAGCGTGGAGGCGTGCGGGAAGCGGTTCCTGCCCGTCTCGATGCCGCGGATGGTGCGCACGCTCACCCCCGAGACCCCGGACAACCGGGTCTGGCTCATGCCAGACCGGTGCCGGAGCTCGAAAAGGATGGCACCCCCGTTGGTGGCCGCGCTCTTCGTCACAACCGCCATCCTGCACCAGAACCGGCACCAGCCGGTGGAGCCAGTTCAACTGGTTCCCCGGCCGGTTGTCAGTAGCTGGGCGCAAGGCTGCCGCAAAAGCTGCCGGTCGGTGCCTCCGGGCGCCGGTGCACGTGTCAGCGGGGCAGACTGCTCGAGCGCCAACCCCCGGGTCCGTGGGGGTGGTGGGCCCGCACCCGACGGTGATTGGCCGACCACTCCGACCCCCGGCGCTTCTTCGGCGCCTCACCGCTGCCCAGGGCCGAGAACACGGCGACAAGCGCCGCGACCTCCTCGGGAGTGGTGTTGGGCGTGATGACACGCAGCACCGGCTGCTGGTGCTCGACTCCGTCACTCACAGTCTTGGATGGTTCGCTCGGTCGCTCGCTCGTTCC
>JAKDNC010000684.1 GCA_030452025.1 Nocardioides sp.
GCGGAAGTTCGTCCAGGTCATCTGGCAAAACCACGTCGCCGACCGGGACCGGGCCGCTGCGGGCGAGGGCCGCCAGGTCGGCAACGCCGGGCTGGGGGGCATACTCCGCCGGCGCTCCGTCGCGCAGCACCCGGACCATCGCCCGCATCTCCGCAAGCGTCCGCGACGCTTCCCCTTCGATGACCGCCAGCGCCTCGAGCCCCGCCTCGGGTCGCTGCCCGGCCATCGCCCGGCCCGCCTGCGCCTGCACGGCGCTCGCCGAGACGTGGTGGGCGACCATGTCGTGCAGCTCGCGCGCGAGACCAACCCGCTCCTGGCTGCGGATCTGGTCCAACGCCCGGCGCCAGCTCTCGGCGCGATATCGGAACGCCGCTCCGCCCGCCGCCGCCGCCGCCAGGAAGGCGAACCCACCAATGACGTCGTTGGGCCCGGTGTGGGTGGCGACCGTGCCGATCACCGCAGCGATCAGGACCACGGCCAGTCCGATTACGATCTCGCGTCCTGAGCCCCAACGGACCAGCGCGTAAACGAGCACCACGATGTAGACCATCGAGTCGAGGCCCACGTTCGGGGCGCCGGCCACCAGGGTCGCCAGCCCCAGCACCATTGCGGTGCCGAACGCCACCAGGACACATGTCAACGGTCGGGTACGCCGCCACAGCAATATCGGCGCGAGCCCAACGGCCACGATCGTCGCGAACGGCCGCCAGGCGACGTCGTCCCGAAGGACTCCCTCGAGCAGCGCCGTCACCATCAACACCCCGACCAGCGCCCAGTCGCGCGACACCCGTTCGGGAGCGTCCGTGACGCTCGGCTCGTCCCACAGCGAGCGCAGGGCGTTGGTGATCACCCTCCCAGTTTAGGGGCCGCCGAGGCGTCGGGGACCGACCGAAAGAACGAGACCCCGCTCCTCCCAACGGCCGAGACGGGTCCGACCTCGACGCCGATGCGGCCGGTCTGATGGTCCGCCAACGTAGAGCCACCGGGCGGAGAAGCCGGACCATCGAGCAAGGAGAAGATCGATGTCACGAGAAACCTTGATCAGCACGACCAAGATCACGACGGCCCTGCACGATCCGCCGGCGCCGGTCGGAGTGAAGCTCGCCGCAGCCTGGACCAGTTTCATGTTCTTCTACATCTACGTCGACTACCTGCACCTGTACAAGGCCGGCGTCATCGACGACATTCTCGCTGGCGTCGTCTTCGAGTTCGACATCAGCCAGACCTTCGTCGTCGTTTCCCTCGTGCTCGTGGGGATTCCGAGCCTCATGATCCTGCTCTCCATGACGCTGCCGGCCCGCGCGAACCGCACGCTCAACCTCGTCGTGGCATCGCTCTACATCCCCGTCTCGGCGTTCAACGTGGTCGGCGAGTCCTGGATGTACTTCTACGGACTCGGCGTCGTGCTCGAAGTGATCCTCCTCGCTTACATCCTCCGCTCCGCCTGGACCTGGCCAACATCGCCATCGATCCCTGAGCCCGCCGCACAGCACCGGTAGCCGGCTCGGGCCTGTTCTTGAGCGCCGCTGATCCCGCTAGTAGGAATTTGTCGGGCAGACACCCAGTTCACCTCGGAGTTTGCGTCGGTGGTCATGGCCGCCATGACTAGTGGAGGCACTTGTCCAGGTGGCAGGAATCGACTCACGAGATGCAGGGCAAGTTCAGCGTCTCATCGGCCCGTCCGCACCCACGTTTTGGTGGACTGTCAACGGCCCCGCAGGGACCCGCCCATTCTGGGTGGATCGCCGCACGTGGAGCGAACTCTGACCATTTCGAGCACCACGCACCGGAGCCCCTCAGCGCAGTCCCGGCGCCGGGTCACGGCGACTGGCACTGTGCGGTCCTTCTACTCGTCACAGACTCAGGACGCCACGCAGGCCGTGCTCGACATCCCTCATCATGTGGTCGGGCAGGCGGCCGACCGAGTTGGGATCGAGGCTGGCACGATCGATGGTCACCATGGCGGTGACGTTGACGACCGAATCCTTGCTCAAGCCGGTGAAGGCCGCAGGGGCGAAGACGTTGCCGGGCATCGCGGCCAACGACGTGTTCGAAGTCAGCACGACCACGACCACCGTGGCCAAGCGGCTGAGATTGTAGGGGGCGGCCTGGACCACCAACACCGGACGCCGCTTGGCTGGCGCACTCCCGGAGGGCTCGCCGAGGTCACACCAATGAATGTCTCCTCGGTTCACCAGTCCTCATCCACCGTTTCGAGGACACTCGCTGCGGCGGCGACTGCGAATCGGGTTGAGTC
>JAKDNC010000685.1 GCA_030452025.1 Nocardioides sp.
TGAGTCCATCCTCGTTTCAAAACGATGAAGACTCCAACCAACCCAGTGCGATTCAGAATGGCAGGAGGGGTCAGCGGTCTACTACGTGACGCGGGGGGAGTACTTCGGTGCGCCGCCGTATCTGGAGGGCCTGGTCCACGGGCTCACGGCCATCCCCGTGATCGCGTTGGCGTTGGCGTGGGGCACGATCGGGCTCGAGTTGAGCATCGGCGTGTTGTTGGCGCAACCTCGACGCCGGTGGCGGCCCTTGGCGTTGGCCGGATCGGTACTGCTGCACGCGGGTATCTTGGTGATCGTGGGGCTCTGGTCATTCGGGTTCGTCATGGTCGGTGCAGTCGTGGCGGCATGTCTGGGGTGCCCGTCCTCGTTGCCAGGTCTGACCCGTCGTGGGCCAGGTCGGGGAGCCCGGAAGCGGGGAGATGACCCCCGGGATGTTGCTGCCGCTCCCGGTGCCTGCCCGTCCGGGGAGGCCTCTGTACGTGAAGGACAGACCCAACCTGTGCCCGAGTAGCAGTCGGGTGAGGGGAGCTATCCGAGTTCTTCGATGTACGTGTCACCGTCGCGGTAGATGAGCCCCACTTCGTAGATGAAGAGCACAGGCGGACAACGTCCGCAGTGGGGCGCCCGGGGGCGAGAACGGCGATTCGGTCATGGACGTCAAGTGGCTCTCCGCAAGCCCAACGGTAATCGGGATGCCGACCGCTGGCTTCCGACACGCTGACAAGGTAGGTTGTCAGGGTGGAGGTGGTACCCGATGCTCGAAAGCACGGCGTCCTCGATGACGACATGCACCACGCCGTCCGGCACGCTATGCGCACCGTTGACCTCCAAGAGGAGGACAAGATCTTGATGATCGGCGCAGACCGAGCCGGGCGACTCCTCGAGGTCGTGGTCGTCGGGCTCGACACCGACCGGTCCCGGATCATCCACGCGATGCGGCTGCGCCGATCGTTCTACCAATTCCTCGAAGGGAGGTGATGACCATGACTGAGACCGAACGAGCCGAGGAACTTCTTGACGGCCTCAACCCCGACGCCGCCGAGGTCGACCACACCGAGGATCTTCGCGCTATCGCCGAAGTAGCCGACGCCATGGCAAGCGATGAGGCCAGGCTCACCGAGGCCGTTGAGCGTGCACGGGAACATGGACGCAGCTGGACCCGCATCGGCGTCGCACTCGGCGTGTCCCGACAGGCAGCGCGGCAACGATTCGCGCGCGAGAGCTCCGTTTGAGGATCCTCCACCGGCTCAATTCTCGCGAGCGCTAGACCAGTCTTGGTGTGACAGCTCATAGGTGACCTCACCCTGATCAGCACCGGCAATTGGTTCCTCCCACGACCGAATTTCGGTGCGGACGTAGCGCATGCCTGCCTTGCGCATGACGCTGCGCGAAGCAGCGTTGACGGCCATGGTCTCGGCCCAGACCAACTGAAGGCCGGCGGTCTCGAACCCGTGCCGCAGAAGGGTCGTTGCTCCTTCGGTGGCGTAACCCTGCCCCCAGTGTCGCCTCTCCACACGCCAGCCGATCTCTGCCGAGCCGGAACGCAACAGGTCGTCGGGATTCGAGTCACTGCGACCGAGATCCCACCAGCCCAGGAAGGAGTCGTCGTGGAACCCGACCCACCAGCCCAGGCCCGCCTCGTCCGCAGCAGTGTCCACGCAGCGGGGCACCCAGAATGCATCAATTTCCTCGGGCGTACGCGCTCGCCCCAGTAGGTAGCGCATCACCTCTGGGTCAGAGTCCAGCCGGTGAAGCGGCGGCAGGTGCTCTATGGTCATAGGCCGCAGGTCGATCCTGGTTGTTCGCAAGTGCGGGCGAGACATGCGCCCATCCTGACATCTGCGCAGCACCGACAGGTGCGCCGACCGACGAACCGGCTTGCGGCGACGACCTACGAGCCCGATCCGCCGGCCCGACGTCGGTGACCGTCGCCGAAGGGGGATCGGCTACCGGGGATGAGCCGGCTCACGATCGAAGATCAGTCGCCATCCGACATCGAGTAGGTCGGTCTCGAGCAGCGCAGCGTTTCTGCGCTGCCATGTTCCGTCA
This sequence comes from Nocardioides sp., assembly GCA_030452025.1. Classification (GTDB taxonomy): domain Bacteria; phylum Actinomycetota; class Actinomycetes; order Propionibacteriales; family Nocardioidaceae; genus Nocardioides. The sequence goes on from JAKDNC010000685.1 coordinate 2,050, forward strand.
TCCAAGTCCGAGCGCAGACGGGCGATGCCGCGGCCAAGTACCTCCGGATTGAGTAGCTGCAGCCCGGACATCGACCGCTGCACGTCTGGGTCCAGGTAAGCCTCAGGTCGACGCCAGTACGCCGGCAAGAAGCCGTCGACGCAATCCCATGGGACTGGCAGTTCTCGCACGTCGGCGTCTACGCCGATGGTCGTGGCGACCTCCTCA
>JAKDNC010000686.1 GCA_030452025.1 Nocardioides sp.
CCGGCAACCGGATGGTCGCCGCGGGCAAGAAGGGGGTGATCGTCAACAACGCCTCGGTCATCGGATGGCGGGCCCAGGAGGGGCAGGCGCACTACGCCGCAGCCAAGGCCGGCGTCATGGCGCTGACCCGGTGCGCGGCGCTGGACATGGCCGAGCACGGCATCCGCATCAACGCAGTCTCCCCATCACTGGCGATGCACCCGTTCCTGGCGAAAGTCACCACCGACGAGCTCCTGGCCGAGCTCAAGCAGCGCGAAGCGTTCGGCCGTGCCGCCGAACCATGGGAGATCGCCAACGTGATGGTCTTCCTCGCCAGCGGCTATGCGTCATACATGACCGGTGAGGTCGTCGCCGTCAGCAGTCAGCAGGCCTGACGTGGCCGTCGCAGAGTCCACCCGCCGTGAGGAGCTGCTCCGCATCGCCGGCCAGCTCTTCGCCCGCAAGGGCTTCCGCAGCACGACCGTGCGCGACATCGCCGATTCGGCCGGGATCCTCTCGGGAAGCCTCTACCACCACTTCGACTCCAAGGAGACGATGGTCGACGAGTTGCTGGATTCCTTTCAGCGCCGACTGTTCGAGACCTACGACGCCATCATCGCCGGCGAACAGAGCCCGCGGGAGAAGCTGGTTGCCGTCGCGCGCGCCTCGTTCGACGCCATCGACCAGCACCACAGCGAGGTCGCGATCTTCCAGAACGACGCGGGTTACCTCGCAGAGTTCGACCGGTTCAGCTATCTCATAGAACGCAACGCACGCTTCCAGCAGATGTGGACCGACCTGCTGCGCGCGGGGATCACGTCGGGGGAGCTGCGTGCCGACCTCGACGTGGAGCTGGTCTACCGCTTCCTGCGCGACACCGTCTGGGTGGCCGTGCGGTGGTACCGCCCGGGCGGCTCGTTGTCCGGTGACGAGGTCGCCGACCAGTACATCTCGATCCTGCTCGACGGGATCGCCGCAACCGAAGGAGCAACCAAGTGACCGAGGCCTACATCATCGACACCGTCCGTACGCCGGTCGGCAAGCGCCGCGGCGCACTGGCGGACATGCATTCCGCCGATCTCGGTGCCCACTCGATCGGCGCGCTGATGCGCCGCACCGGTGTGGACCCGGGGGCCGTCGACGACGTGATCATGGGCTGCTGCGACACGATCGGCTCCCAGGCCGGCGACGTCGCTCGCACAGCCTGGTTGGTCGCCGGGTTACCGGACCACGTGCCCGGCGTGACCATCGACCGGCAGTGCGGCTCTTCGCAGCAGGCTGTCCACTTCGCCGCCCAGGGCGTCATGTCCGGCACCCAGGATCTCGTGGTCGCCGGGGGCCTGCAGAACATGAGCGCCATCCCGATCTCGGCAGCCATGCTGGTTGCCGACCAGTTCGGCTTCACCACCCCGTTCGCGGAGTCGCCCGGGTGGGTGAAGAGATACGGCGACGTAGAGGTCTCCCAGTTCAACTCGGCCGAGATGATCGCGGAGAAGTGGGATGTGAGCCGCGAGGAGATGGAGCGCTTCGCCCTGACTTCTCACGAGCGGGCGAAGACGGCGATCGCCGAGGGGAGGTTCGAGAACGAGATCGAGCCGGTGACCCTGGCCGACGGGAGCTCGTTCGCGGTCGACCAGTGTCCCCGGGACACCTCCTTGGAGAAGATGGCCGAGCTCCAGGCATTGATTCCCGGAGGTCGCATGACCGCAGGCGTCTCGTCGCAGATCTGTGATGCGTCCTCGGCGATGCTGATCGCCTCGGAGCAGGCGGTCAAGGACCACGGGCTGACCCCCCGAGCCAGGGTCCACCACATCTCCGTGCGCGGCGACGACCCGATCTGGATGCTGACCGGTCCGATCCGGGCAACGAAGCACGCCCTGGCGAAGACCGGGCTGTCGATCGACGACATCGACCTGTTCGAGTGCAACGAGGCTTTCGCCTCCGTCGTGCTGGCCTGGATGAAGGAGACCGGCGCACCCCACGGACGAGTCAACGTCAACGGGGGAGCGATTGCGCTGGGCCACCCGATCGGCGCCACCGGCACCCGGTTGATGGGGACCCTGCTCAACGAGCTCGAACGGACCGGCGGCCGCTACGGCCTGCAGACCATGTGCGAGGGCGGCGGGCAGTCCAACGTGACCATCATCGAACGGCTGTGACGCAGGGGAGCGGGGGGGGCGCCCCAACGGGAATATGAGCCCGCGACTTTATAGGGAGGATGGGAGAAGGGGGGGGAGCAAAGGTGTCGAGCCCCGGCGGAACACCCACAGCCCCCCA
>JAKDNC010000048.1 GCA_030452025.1 Nocardioides sp.
GGAGTGCTTGAACCCCCTTGGTTTTGGGGTGTTCGCCTTCTCCACTCCCTTTTTTGCGCCCGAAAATAGCAGCGTCGTGTCGACGGCGCCGTGCCGGTCGATTCGTCGTTCCCCTCACCTCCGGGCCATCGGTCCGTCTCGTCGCGGTCGCCTCCCGGTAGACTCGACTCTCGGATCCACACCGTCGCTCAGCCGGCGACAGAGGATTCAGGGGCGGCCTCCCGTCCCCGAGTAGTACGCAACCTAAGCCTGGGGTGCTCCGCGCCGGTGCCCCGCTGAGTTCCAGGAGAGCCATGCCGTCCACGCTGCCGGGCGTTCCCGACATCGACGAGGACCTCGCGAACAGCATCGCCGAGCGACTCGGAGCCATCGAGCACCGCCTGCGCGACTCGGTGTCCACGTCCGACGACATGATGCGATGGACCAGCAGGCACCTCATGGACGCGGGCGGCAAGCGCGTTCGCCCGATGCTGGTCCTGCTCGCAGCCTCCTTCGGTGACATCGATGCCGCCGGGGTGCGGGACGCTGCCGTGCTCGTCGAACTGACACATCTGGCCAGCCTCTACCACGACGACGTCATGGACTCCGCGCCCACGCGACGAGGCACCGACAGTGCCCATGCGCTATGGGGGAACAACGTCGCCATCCTCACCGGGGACTTCCTCTTCGCCCGAGCGAGCGGGCTCAGCGCGCGTATCGGTATCGATGCGGTGCGACGCCACTCGGAGACCTTCGAGAGGCTCTGCCTCGGCCAGCTGCATGAGACGGTCGGCCCGAAGGTGGGTGAGGACCCCTTCGAGCACTACATCTCGGTGCTCGCCGACAAGACCGCCTCGCTGCTCGCCCTGGCCGGTGGACTCGGTGCGTCGCTCTCCGGCGCCCCGGAAGGCACCGCGGACGTGATGCGTCGCTACGGCGAAAAGGTCGGGGTGGCGTTCCAGCTCGCCGATGACGTCCTGGATCTCGAGAGTGATGCCGCCACGAGCGGTAAGACGCCGGGCATCGACCTGCGGGAGGGTGTCCCCACGATGCCGACCCTCCTTGTCCGACGTCGGGCCGCTGAGCATCCGGATTCCCGCAGTCGGGACATCGTCGAGCGACTCGACGGTGATCTGAGCTCTGAATCCGCTCTCGATGAGCTGGTGTCCCTGCTGCGTGCTGATCCCGCGCTCGAGGAGACCCGAGAGCTCGCTGCTCGCACAGCAGACGAAGCGACCGGGGTCCTGGCGGAACTGCCCGCAGGGGATGTGAGAGAGGCTCTGATGGGATTCACCAGCACCCTGGTCCGGCGCAGCCGCTGAAACAGCGCCGGATCTCGGTGGTCCAGCCGAGCTGAACATGGCGTTGATGACTTCGTGACTCGCCACTCGTGGTGCCCGGGGCGTCCTACGAGTAGCCTGGGCGAGGTCACGCATGGGGCCGGGTCGGCGTCAGGGGCGCGTCTCCAGACAGACGCGACGAGGCCGGCGGCGGCCATGCGGTATTTCGAACAGGCCTTGGGGGTACGACCATGTCCGACACCGCTGGACGGAAGCGGCACGCGGGGAGGCGACTGACAGTCGTCTCCTCTGCCGTGCTGGCGGTCGTGGCATTGGTGCTGACGGGATTCGCGCTGCGTTATCCGGGGCTGTCGTCCTCGGAGGTGGAGGTCTCCAACGGCGGTGTGTGGGTCACCAACGAGCAGCTCGGGCTGCTCGGCCGGCTGAACGTCGATGCCGGTGAGCTCGATGCCCGATTGTCCGCGACCGGCCAGGACCTGGACATCATCCAGTCCGGCTACACGGTGCTCGAGACCGGTCCCCGCGGCTTCACCCCGATCAATACCGCGTCTGTCACCCGTAACGGCCTGGTCGAGCTGCCCACGGGGGCGACAGTGAAGATCGGGGGAGACCGTATCGTGATCGCGGCGCCGGACGGCAGCGTCTGGATCGTGTCCCCCGAAGAGGCCGCAGCCTTCAGCGCGAGCGCTGTGGACCCTGTTCTCGAGGCAGGCAACAGCCAGCGCCCGGTCACCGTCTCCGATTCCGGAACCGTCTTCGTCCTGGACGGCACGAACCTGCTGACCTTCCCTCGGGAGGGGAACACCCGTGACACCGCGGCGGAGGACCCGATCGAGGTCCCGGGCGTCTCCCAGGGGGCGGAGGCTCTCCAGCTCTCCGCCGTCGGCGACCAGCCTGTCATCCTGGACCGCGAGAACCAGCTGCTGCGCGTCGGGGTCGGCATGGACGAGTACAGCCTGGCCGACGACGGGGTCTCCTCCCTCGACCAGGCGCAGCTGCAGCAGTCCGGCCCCTCCGCAGACACCTTCGTGGTCTCGACGGTGGACACCCTGTTCGTCATCCCCTTCGACGGCGGCAAGGCGCAGAAGATCGATGCCGAGGGTACTGGGACCGATGTCGTCAAACCGGCCCAGGTCCAGGGCTGCGCCTATGGCGCGTGGGGCGGGTCGAAGCGATATGTCCGCGCATGCGAGGGCCAGGAGCCCGAGGTCGAGACGATTCCGGACGCAGAGAACTCAGCGGATCTCACTCTGCGCGTGAATCAGGATCTGGTCGTGCTGAACGATCAGAAATTCGGTCTGTCCTGGGAGATCATGGACAGCATGCAGTTGGTGGACAACTGGGTGATCAAGCAGGACATCCAGACCAGCACCTCCGAGAAGGAGGAGAAGGAGACCCTCACCACCACGATCACGAACATCGCGGCCGAGCGCGATGAGGAGAACCGGAAGCCGACGGCGAACGATGACACCTTCGGCGTGCGCCCGGGCAAGAGTGTCGTGCTGCCGGTGACGAAGAACGACACGGACCCCGACGGTGACATCCTCACCGTCAGCGTGCAGGGTGACCAGCCGAGCATCGGCACGGTCACTCCGATCCGTGGGGGGACTCAGCTCCAGATCGAGGTCGCCGAGGACGCCACCGGCACCGCGACCTTCACTTACCAGGCCGATGACGGCCGCGGTGGCAAGGACACCGCAGTGGTGGATCTGGAGGTCAGGGCGGACGGCGAGAACTCACCGCCGGAGCCCGGCCAGAAGTCGATCACCAAGGTCCAGGTGCGCTCGGGCGAGGAGATCAGCTTCAACATCCTGCCGTACTGGCAGGATCCGGACGGCGATGCCTTCTACCTCGCCAACGCGACGGTCCCGCCCGAGGACCTGGTGACCTTCCGTCCCGACGGCCTGATCACCTTCAACGATGCCGGCCTGTCCCCGGGCACGAAACAGGTGCAGCTGACCTTCCGCGACGAGAACGGCGACACCGGGGAAGGGGTCGTCGAGATCGAGTCCGTGACCGAGAGCGACCTCGCCCCGATCACCACAGCCGACCATGCCAGCGTCGTCGCAGGCCGCAGCACCACCATCAAGCCGCTGGTGAACGATCTCAATCCCAACGGCGGCAGCCTCGAACTGCTCAGCGTGAGCGATCCCGACGGGCTCGACGTCGAACCCGCTCTGGAGGCCGGGACCATCGAGGTCACCGGAAGCACCCCGGGCACCTACTACCTCGAGTACACGGTCGCCGGCAGCGGCGCCAGCACCGCCTCCCTGGGGCTGGTACGGGTGGATGTCGAAGAGCCCACGACGGAAGACCTGAAGCCGGTCGCGGTGGATGATATGGGCACCGTCATCACGGGGTCCGACACGCTGCTGGATCCACTGGAGAACGATGTCGATCCGACCGGTGGCGTCCTCGTCGTGAACTCGATCGATCTGCCTGCCGAGAGCGGCCTGAAGGCCACGGTCGTGAATCACCATCTCGTCAGGGTGGAAGCGGAGCCGGGAGCGATGGTCTCCGAGGAACCGGTCCCGGTGACCTATGAGGTCGCCAACGCCACGGGTACCGCGACCGGCACGATCCGGGTGATGGTCGCGAGCACGGACACCCAGTTCGCGAACCCTGAGGCCGTGCCGGATCGTGCCGTGGTCCGTGCCGGTGACATGGTGAACATCGACGTCACCGCCAATGACATCTCCCCGACGGACTCCGACCTCCACCTCGGCACGGACATGGGGACCTCCCGCGCGGACGATCTCGGCCATGCCGAGCCGAACCAGGACCAGATCAGGTTCCGCGCTGACGACGACGCCAGCGGCGAGGCGGTCGTCCAATACCAGGTGGTCGACGAGACGGGCCGCACCGGCTCCGCGCTGGTCTACATCACGATCGTGCCCAGGGATGCCGAGAACACAGCTCCCCAGCCCAAGAACCTCACCGCCAGGACCGTGGCCGGGACGCCGGTGCGGATACCCGTGACGACCACCGGTATCGACCCTGATGGGGATTCGGTGATGCTCACGGGGATCACCAGCCCGATGCCGGCCCTGGGCGAGATCGTCAGTGCGAACGGTGAATGGATCGAGTACCTGCCCTATGACGATTCACGAGGGACGGATCAGTTCCGCTACCAGGTGATGGATCGCCATGGCGCGATCGGGACTGCCGAGGTGCTGGTCGGTGTGGCCGCGCCGAATGAGGCGAACCAGGCCCCCTATGCAGTGGATGACATCGTGGAGGTGCGTCCTGACCGTGAGGTGCAGATCCCGGTGCTCGACAACGACACCGATCCCGAAGGGGACGGCCTCTCGGTGGTCCGGGATGATGTCGAGGCGATAACGGAGATCGAGGAGATCCCGCCGGGGGAGGGCGACGACGACGGGAACCTGACCGTCGTCACCCCGTCGGAGCCCGGCACCCATACCGTGCTGTATTCCGCCACGGACGGCCAGTTGAAGAGCACTGCGACTGCCACCATCAAGGTGGACAGCAACGCTCCGCTGCGTTCACCCGTGGCTCGCGACGACTTCGTCGAGGCCGAAGCGGTCTTGGATCCCGAGACGCTGTTCGTCGACGTCGATGTGCTGGCCAACGACTCGGATCCCGATGGCAGCACGAATGATCTCGAACTCGAGCTCGACGGCACCTATGACGGTGTCGAGCGGCGTGGGGAGGACGGCACCGTCCGGATCGTCCCGCAGGAGGAACAGCAGCGGATCCGCTACATCATCACCGACGTCGACGGACTGGAGTCCGCCGGGTACATCTGGGTGCCCGGCACGGCGAAGCAGGCACCGGTGTGGGTCGGGCCGCCGCTGACGGTCCAGGCCGGCTCCCAGGGCACCGTCGATCTCGCAGACCCGAACAACGTGCGGGTCCGCCCCGGAGCAGAATCCGTGCAGATCACCGACCCCGGCCTCGTCACCGCCCTGCACAGCGACGGCAGCCAGCTGGTGGAGGACGAGTCCACCCTGGTCTATCGCTCCGCCGACGGCTTCTCCGGCAACGACACCATCACGGTGGAGGTCACCGACGGCGAGCCTGGCCATCCCGGTGGAGGTCGAGCCCGAGGAGACGAACCTCCCGCCGACCTTCCAGGGCGCTCTGCTCGAGGTCGAGCAGGGCGGCCCCACCTCGACCCTCGACCTCTCGGCCGGTGCCGAGGATCCTGAGGACGACACGTTGGTCTTTGCCCTGGGCGAGTACGAGGCGGACCCCGAGGTCACGCTCTCACTGGACGACGAGACCCTGACGGCGTCAGCGACGTCCAAGGCGGTCCGGGGCACTGTCCTCGAGGTCCCGGTCAGCGCCACGGACGGCACCAATCCCGCCGTACCGGCCACCGTCCAGATCACCGTCGGAGGGTCGCAGCGGCCGAAGATCTCCACCTCGCTCGATGAGAAGGAGATCGATGCCGGAAGCAGCGAGACGATCGACGTGCTCGAGAATGATTCGAACCCCTTCCCGGGAGGGGACCGGACGGTGACCAGCGCGTCGTTGGTCACCGGCAAGGGAGAGGTCTCACCAGACGGGAACCAGGTCACGATCACTCCGGACGCGTCCTACAACGGGATCCTGACCGCCGAGTACCGGGTCCTGGATGACACGGAGGATCCGGAGCGGGAGGTGTCCGGCGAGATCCGGGTGATGGTGCGCGGCTTCCCGGAGCCGCCGTCCGCGCCGCGGATCGGGGAGGTCGGTGACGGCTTCGTCGAACTGACCTTCAACGCTGGAGCGGACAACGGTGCCCCGATCACGGGCTATACCGTGTCCACCGCGAGTGGTCCTGCGGTGACCCAGGACTGTGCCTCCACCTCGTGCACGATCACGGGCCTGACCAACGACACCGAGTACACCTTCCAGGTGGTCGCGACCAACGATGTCGGCCCGTCCGATCCCTCGGTGCCCTCGGCGGTGGCGCGTCCTGACGTGCGGCCCGAGAAGCCCGCCGCCCCTACGGTCGAACGAGGGGACGAGCAGCTGACGGTGGCGTGGACCCCGCCGGTCAACCGTGGCTCTGCGATCCAGAGCTACGAGGTCCAGCTGCAGAACACCGCGACCCAGGAGATCGCCGCCCAGGAGATCTCCGGCGGGACGACCCAGACGGTGTTCCCCGGCCTGGTCAACGGAGTGGACTATCGCTTCCGGGTCCGGGCCAGCAACCTGGCCGAGGAGCCCTCCGACTGGTCCGAATGGTCGCGGGCCGAACACCCTGCGGGCAAGCCCATGGTGCCTGCCGGCACGCCCAGCGCCGAACGGGTGAACGACCCGCGCGGCGGCGGCGTCGAGGTGACCTGGCCGAAGATGACCAAGGGTGAGGCCAACGGCGAGCCGATCACGGACTACATCATCACCGCCTCCTCGGGGAAGTCGCTGACTGTTGATGCGTCGAAGTCCTCCACCACGTTCCTCGGCCTGGATCCGGACACCAAATACACCTTCACCTACACCGGCGTGAACTCCGTCGGTCGTGGCGTCGACGCGTCGGGATCCTCGAATGCGGTCACGCCGTGGGCGAAGCCCTTCGCTCCTACCGGTGTCAGGGCCACGATGCCCGGTGAAGGCAAGGGTGCCGGCCCGAATGGCCGGGCCACCGTCCATTGGAAGGCTGCGGATGGCAACGGCACCACCGTCACCAAGTATGTGGTGCGATGGAACGGAGGGTCCAAGACGGTCGATGCGTCCAAGACCAGCGTCGCCCTCTCCGGCCTGAAGAACGGGACGAGCTACCGGTTCACCGTCGAAGCCCGCAATGGCTTCGAGGCCAACGGCGGCGTGAGCGATGCGTCCAAGAAGTCCAACGACGTGACGCCCTACACCAGCCCCGCGAAGCCCTCGGTCTCCACCTCGAACAGCAAGTGCACGAACGGGACCGACTGCCCGGTGACGGTCAAGGCCTCTGCAGGGGGCGGCGACGGAGGTGCCGGGAACAAGACGCTCCAGGTGCGCATCGACGGCGGATCCTGGAAGGACTCGGGCACGTCGTTCTCGAAGACCTACACGAAGAAGTCCAAGGGCTCCGTGACGATCGAGGCACGCGTGGTGACCACGCCGAAGAACGCCGATGGCTCCACCGCGACCATGACCTCAGGCACCGTGAAGAAGAAGCAGAACGCGCAGACCTACACGCCGCCGAAGCCGAAGTTCGATAGCTCGACCCTGACCTGGGGAAGTTACGTCCCGTCGGGAACCAAAGGCTGCAGTTCGGGCGATTGCAAGTGGTTCTGGTTCGATGTGTACGATCTCGAGCCCAACACGGATTACAAGGTCCGTCTCTCCAACCCCGGGGATTCGAACTATCTGACGTTGACCGTCAGATCGAACGGTAATGGCCACGCCTCGATCCCGAAGAACCAGACGTTCTACGGCTGGCAGAAATCAGATTACAAGGACATGCCACTCACGATCCATGTGGGGGACACCAAGGTCGCGTCCGGGATCTATATGCCGGAATGATTTTCGTCCCTGACCTGACGGACACCGCCCCGAGATCCCCTCACCGAAAGCAGACTCCCCGCATGAGCATGACCCCCGAACAGGCCCACTGGTTCGCCGAGACCTTCGACAAGCTCGTCCAGAGCGTCGGCCAGGCGGTCCTCGGCAAGAACGAGGTGGTGCGTCTGGTGCTGACCTCGATGATGGCCCCGGGCCACGTGCTGCTCGAGGACGCCCCCGGCACCGGCAAGACCTCGCTGGCCCGCTCGATCGCCGCGACCGTCCAGGGCACCAGCACCCGTATCCAGTTCACGCCGGACCTGCTGCCGTCGGACGTCACCGGGGTGACGATCTACGACCAGAACACCAAGTCCTTCGAGTTCCACAAGGGCCCGGTCTTCGCCAACGTCGTGCTCGCCGATGAGATCAACCGCGCCTCGCCGAAGACGCAGTCCGCGATGCTCGAGGTGATGGAGGAAGGACGCGTCACCGTCGATGGCGTCACCCACGAGGTCGGCAATCCCTTCATGGTCATCGCCACGCAGAACCCGATCGAGCAGGCCGGCACCTACCGGCTCCCCGAGGCGCAGCTGGACCGCTTCTTGATGAAGACCTCGATCGGATATCCCGACCACGCCTCGAGCGTCCAGATCCTCCAGGGTTCTGCACTGCGTGACCGCAGCTCACAGCTCACCCCGCGGATCTCGCTCCAGGCCGTCAACGACATGACCCAGCTGGCGTCGACCGTGCACGTGGATCCCGCGGTGCTGGAGTATGTCTCCCGGCTGATGGAGGAGACGCGCCTGGCACCCGAGGTGCGGGTCGGCGTGTCCATCCGAGGAGCGCTGGCCCTGATGCGAGCGGTGAAGGTGTGGGCTGCTGTCAACGGGCGTCACTACGTCATCCCCGATGACGTCAAGCACCTCATCGAGCCGGTCTGGCTGCACCGTTTCGTGCTCGATCCCGAGGCGGAATTCGCGGGCACCACCGCGCAGAGCGTGATGACCAAGATCCTCAGCGAGGTGGCGCCGCCCCAGGCGCGGCAGCAATCGGCATGAGCACCGTTCGTCGACGAACTACGAGGAACGCATGAGTCCCGAGACCTCCCTCCCCACCGACACCGCCGACGCCAAGGCGGCGAAGGCAGAGGCCAGGAAGCGACGCAGCGCCGTCAAGGCGGATGCCCGGGCGACCTCGCGCCGGCGGCGCCTCCGGGCAAGGAAAGACCGATCCACCGGGGCCGCCGGCGGCACGTCGTCCGCTCCTGGCACGCCGAGTGAGCAGGCCGCTGCGACCGGGGGCGCCTCCAGCACCGGGCTCGTCGGTCTGCGCGATCGTGTCGTCGAGCTGTGGCTGCGACGCATCCATCCCGTGCTGGACGTGGTCTCACCCATCGGCTGGGCGGTCGTCGGCGTCACCGCCGCCAGCTGGCTCGCCGGTCTGACCCTGCACATCACCGAACTGAACGTGATCGCGTTCGCGCTCACCGTGCCGCTGGTGATCGCGGCGCTGTTCGTGCTGGGCAAGGCGTCCTACAAGGTCAACCTCGACCTGCAGACCCATCGCGTGGTGGTGGGCACCCGTGCCGTCGGCCGGGTCGAAGTCACCAACCCCACTCAGAGGGTGATCCTGCCCTCGCGCATCGAGCTCGCCGTCGGATCCGCGACCGCGCAGTTCATGGTGCCGCGACTGGCGGCGGACGCCGAGCACGAGGAGCTGTTCGCCGTGCCCACCAAGCGACGTGCCGTCCTTGTCGTCGGTCCGGTCCGCTCCGTCCGCGACGACCCGCTCTCGCTGATGCGACGCCAGGTCACCTGGGCGAAGGAGCAGGAGCTGTTCGTCCACCCCCGCACCGTGCGACTCGACGAGGCGGCCAGCGGCTTCCTGCGCGACCTCGAGGGCACCCCCTCCGCGGACCTCTCGAGCTCCGACATCGCCTTCCACGCCCTGCGTGACTACGCTCCCGGCGACGACCGCCGCCACGTCCATTGGCGCACCACCGCCCGCACCGGCAAGCTCATGGTGCGGCAGTTCGAGGAGACCCGGCGCTCCCACGTGGTGGTGGCGCTGGACAACCTTGCCGAGCATTACGCCAGCGACGACGAGTTCGAGCTGGCGGTCTCCATCGCCGCTTCGATAGCGGGGCAGACCTTCCGTGAGGAGAAGGAGCTGACTCCCTTCTCCCTCGACCAGCGACAGAGCACCCGCACGATGCGGCAGATGATGGACGACTACACCGTGCTCGAACAGCTCAAGGAGCGGGTCTCCTTCCACGAGCTCGGGCAGAAGGCCGCCGACCTCGCACCCAACGCCTCCGCGGTGATGATGGTCGTCGGCTCGCACACCACGGCGCGGGAGCTGAACTCCGCCGCCAACCAACTGCCCATCGGAGTGATGGCCGTGGCGATCCGCTGCGTCGACGATGCCGAGGTGACTCGGTCCGCGATCGGCGGGCTCGACGTAGTGACCCTCGGATCGCTCGACGCCCTGGCCAAGGCACTGAGAGCGGTGGGTCGATGAGCAGCACCACGAGAGCGGCGGCCAGGCGCCCGCCGAGCTACTTCTCCACTGTCTCCCACGGCCGTCGCGCCCTGGATATCACGGTCCTCGCCGTGCTGTTCGTCCTCGCCGTGCTGGGCTTCCATCATGTCTACGGCGGGATCCAGTATCTGCTGACCGGGGTCATGGCGCTGGTGTTCGGCACCCTGATCGCGCTCATCGGTGCGCGGTGGCGCTGGGGCCCGCTGCGGATCACCCCCCTTCTGCTGCTGGTGTATCTCCTGTTCGGTCCGATGTTCGCGGCGCCGACACGTGCGATCTGGGGGATCATCCCCAGCCCCGGCGCGCTGTGGGAGCTGCTCAGAGCACCCGTGACGAGCTGGAAGTCGGTGCTGACGGTGGCCCCGCCGGTGGGTGTGGCCCAGGGCGTGCTCGCCGTGGTGTGGATCAGCGCCCTGCTGCTGTCGCTGCTGGGGATGAGCGTGGTGATGCGCAGCCGCCGCTACGCGCTCGCCTGGCTGTTCCCCCTCGCGCTCCTCGGGGTCTCGATCGTCTTCGGCACCGACCAGGCCTTCTCGCCGGTGCTGCGCGGCGTGCTCTATGCGATCGTCTCCGTGGCATGGTTGACCTGGCGGTTCGAGGGTGCCCGGCTCTCCAACGCGCAGTCGACGATCATCTCCGACTCCGTGCGCCCGGGCTCCTGGCAGAACCCGGTGCTGCGCCGTCGCGTGATCGGCGGAGCCTTGATCATGGCGCTCGCCGGCGGCAGTGCCGTCGCCGCGCACTCCCTGCTGGACCCACCGGCGGGAACGATCCGTTATGCGGCCCGCGACCACATCTCCCCACCCTTCGATCCGCGTGAGTACGTCTCCCCGCTGTCGGAGTTCCGCGGGTACCTCAAGGACCAGCGGGACGCGGAGCTGTTCAGCGTCTCCGGGATGCGCAGCGGGGAGCACGTGCGTCTGGCCACGATGGACCAGTGGGACCTGCAGGTCTACAACGTCGCCAGCAGCACCTCGAAAGGCAGCCCCTCCGGCACCTTCCTCCGCACCGCCTCGGGGGTCGACCTGCATGAGGGCAGCGTGGCCGAACGGGTCTCGACGGTGACCATCGGTGACTACACCGGGGTGTGGATGCCCACGGTCGGCACCCGCACCAACCATATCGATCTCGAGGACATGTCGACGGAGCGCTCGAGCGTCACCTCCGAGAACCTCTACCTGAACCAGCAGTCGCAGACCCTCGTCAACTCCCGCGGGGTGCAGGAGGGGGATGCCTATGAGCTCTCCTACGAGCCCTACACCGAACTCACGGCCGAGCAGCAGCGCACGGCGACGTTCTCCGACATCACGCTGCCGGACAACGCCCCGTTGGACGACGACTTCGTGCAATATGCCGAGGAGTGGTCCGGGAACTCGGGCTCCGATTACGACCAGTTCCAGAACCTCGCTCAAGCCGTCAAGCTCGACGCCTACTACTCGCACGGGCTCGATGAGGACACCGCGTCGATGTCCGGTCACGGCACCAGTCGCCTGCTGGCGATGATGGAAGATGTCGGCTTCGACAAGGAGACCCCGGACGCCCAGCCGCTGGGGAAGATCGGCGACGAGGAGCAGTACGCCGCTCTGCTTGCGGTGCTGGCCCGCTCGATCGATATCCCCGCCCGGGTGGTGATGGGCTTCGAGGTGCCCCAGGGCCAGGAGGGGACCGTGGCGATCACCGGTGACGATGTCACCGCCTGGGTCGAGGTGGCCTTCGACGGCATCGGCTGGGTGCGCTTCGACCCGGCCCCCGATGAGGACGAGGATCCGACCCAGCCCGAGCCCAAGGAGGTGGAGGAGCCGCTTCCGCAGGTCGCCCAGCCGCCGCCCCCACCCGCCGAGCCACCGAGCCCGCCGCCCGGT
>JAKDNC010000687.1 GCA_030452025.1 Nocardioides sp.
GGCGTCGCAGGAACCGTCGGCTGCGGAGGTCGCCATCACGCAGAACGGGCTGGCGGCGAGCCAGGCGTGGTCGAGCGGGTGCAGCGCAGGCCGCACCTTGTCGCGCACCCGCGCGAGCGGCTCCCCGATGAGTGCGGTCAGGTCTGCCTGGTCGGTGATCTCGGTCCATGACACCTGGCCGAGGATACGCGCCGCCGGGAGCATCGCCGCCGGGATAGTCCCTGACGCATTTGTCGGTTCGATCGAGCGAAAGCGACAAATACGTCAGGGACTATCCCGACACAACGGAAAATCGACCGCAGATGAAGTCGCGGTTGCGGGCCACTTCCTCCAGCTTCAGGTCGAGGGCTCGCGGCAGCAGCGGCGCGCCCGAGCCCAGCGTGACCGGCGCGTACTGCACCCACATCTCGTCCAGCAACCCTGCGTCGGCGAACTGCCCGACCAGGTCCCCGCCGCCGACGATCCAGACGTTCTTCCCCTCGGCGGCCTCGACCATCTCGGCATGCGCCATGCGTACGTCGCCCTGAGCCCTGGTCACCTTCCGCCCGTCCGGGACCTCAAGCTCGCGGTGGGTGAAGACCCATGTCGGGCTGGTGAACTCCCATGCCTCCTCGTGCTCAAGGATCCACTCGTACGTCGTCCGGCCCATCGCGAGCGCGCCCTTGCGCGACCCGAACCCGGAGTAGGACATCGGGCCCTCCTCATCGATGTCCTGGCGAAAGAGCCATTCGAGTGAGTGGTCAGCAGTAGCGATGAATCCGTCGAGGCTGCAGGCGGTGTAGTACTGAGTCAGCATGCGCTCAGTCTGTCCTGTCGCGCTCGCCCGCGGGTTGATCGAACTTGCCATGTTCAACCACCCGGACCGCCTTGGCGACCAGCTCCGGGTCAGACCAGTGGAGCCACGTGACCCGGGGGTCCTTGCGGAACCACGAGTCCTGCTTCCTGGCGAAGCGGCGGGTGGCGACCGTCGTACGCTCCCTGGCCTCGGCCTCGGTGATCCGTCCGTCGACCAGCTCCATCACCTCGCGGTAGCCGATCGCCCGGGACGCCGTCGGCGAATCCCGCAGTCCGCTGCCCAAGAGGGACCTGACCTCCTCGACGAAGCCGGACTCGAACATCAGGTCCACCCGCTCGGCGATCCGTTCGTGCAACGCCTCCCGGTCGATGTCGACCCCGATCTGTACGACGCCCGGGACGGCGTACTCCCACCGCGGAAGGGTCGAGCTGAACGGGCGACCGCTCACCTCGATCACCTCGAGAGCGCGCACGATGCGGCGACCGTTGCTAGGCAGGATCCCTTCTGCGGCAGGAGGATCGAGCTCGGCCAGCCGGTGGTGGAGGGTCGACGGGCCGACCACGTCGAGCTCGCTGGTGAGCCGGCGGCGTACCTCCGGATCGGTGCCGGGGAACTCGAAGCGGTCGAGCACGGCGCGGGTGTAGAGCGCGGAGCCGCCGACCAGGACCGGCGTGGTCTCGCGCGAGCGCAGCCCCTCGATCGTCGCGCGGGCGATCCGCTGGAAATCGGCGACCGAGCCAGCCTCGGTCACCTCCATGACGTCCAGGAGATGGTGTGCGATACCGCGCCGCTCGGACATGTCGACCTTGGCCGTCCCCACGTCCATCCCCCGGTAGACCTGCATGGCGTCGGTGTTGATGATCTCGCCACCGAGCGCCTCCGCGAGGTCGAGGGAAAGGTGCGTCTTGCCCGACGCGGTTGCCCCGACCACCGCCACCACCTTGGCCGGACGACTCGGGGATGCTGCAGCGGCGGACATGGCGTTAGTCTGGCAAACATCATCTCGGGTCGCCTCGTGCGACCACGCCTACGGACAAGGAGCAAACATGGGATTCCTCGACAAGCTCAAGGGCAAGGCTGGCGACGCCGTCGACAAGCACGGCGACAAGATCGGTGACGGTCTCGACAAGGCCAACGACTTCGTCGACGACAAGTCCGGCGGCAAGCTCGGCGACAAGGGCGACGCGGCCGTCGACAAGGCCAAGGACGCGCTGGACAACCTCGACGGCGAGAACGACGACATCAAGTAGGACCTCCCCGAATGGAGCGTCCTCAACGGGCCCGGAGCACTGTCGCTGAACACACTGCTCCGGGCCCGTTGACATTTCCTCCTGCGGCATGAATTGAATGAGGTGGAAGGCCGGGAGCTTCTCGGCCGCAGGGAGGTCGATTCGCGTGATAACACTCCAGGCGCACCCGACAGGCACGATCACAGCCACCGTCGCTCCCCCGGAG
>JAKDNC010000049.1 GCA_030452025.1 Nocardioides sp.
ACGTCGCTTGGGGCCAGGCCATGGAAGCTGACGCCGCGCGTCGGGCCGTCGCCGGCGACCCCACACTGGCCGGCGCGGAGAAGGTGGCCCCGGATGCAGACCTCGTGGCTCTGTCCAGCGCCGTGCAACAGGGGTACGACGCCCTCGCTTCCGCACTGCCCGACGGCGCGGAGCTCGACCCGGGAACACCGGTCAAGATCCCGGCGGGCACCATGCCGCTGACCGGTGCGCTCACGCTGTGTGCCGTCGAGGCGGGCCTGCACGCGAGCGACCTGGCCAACGCCCTGGGAGACCGCGGCGAGCTGGCCCCAGCCGAGACGGCTGCCTGTGTGGCATTGATCCGGCCGCTCCTGGGGCTCTCCGCCGGGATGGGAGCCGCGCCCGGCCCTGGTTCCTCGATCGAGTTGGCGGGCGAGTCCGTCTCCGAACAGTGGACCGCCCACGGCAGCGCTTGGGCGCCGGGTCGTGGCGAGGCTGCCACCAAGGTGTCCGGCTCCGACGAGGCGATCGCGCTGTTCGTCTACGGCCGGATCGGGCACACCAGCGAGTTGCTTGAGGTGACCGGCGACCCCGACGTGGCCGCGCGGTTCAAGGACTTCTTCCCCGGCCCGTGATCGGCTATGGGCCGCGACCCTGGCGAAGTCGTAGTTGACGCCGAGGACCTGCACCCGGTCGCCGAAACACCAGGAGTTGGTTGACTCAAGCGAGGTCTCAGGTGGGGTAGGTGGCCAGCTCGCGCTTGAGGACTTTTCCGGTGGGATTGCGAGGCAGCTCCGGGAGGAACGTCACGTCGCGGGGCACCTTGTGGCGTGCGAGCCTCTCCTTCACCAGGGCCTTCACCTCGTCGGTGGTGATTGACGTGCCTTCTACGGCCACCACGAAGGCGCGGAGCCGCTGGCCGAACTCGTCGTCGGGCACGCCGATGAAGGCGATGGCCGCCACCGCCGGGTGCGGGAGCAGCAGCGCCTCGACACCTCGTGGGAAGAGGTTCTCCCCACCGGAGACGATCATGTCGTCGTCACGCCCGTCGATGTGCAAGCGCCCGGCATCGTCGAAGTGGCCCACGTCGCCGGTGGCCATCAGGCCCTCGATGACCTGCTTGTGACCGCCGCCCGTGTAGCCCTCGAACGGTGTCTTCGTGGCCACGAAGATCCGTCCGCCCTCTCTTCGCGGAACCTCGCGGTCCTGATCGTCGAAGAGCTTGATGGTCACGCCGAGCGCAGGCCGTCCGACCGAGGTCGGGGCCTGACGTACGTCGTCGGGCGTGGCCAGCGTCGCGACCGACACCTCTGTCGAGCCATAGAGGTTGTAGACGACGTCGCCGAACTGGTTGCTGATCTGCTGGGCCACGGAGGAGTGGAGTTGGGAGCCGGCATCTTGTGTGGCATCTCGATCCCGATGGCACCCGAACGCATCATCGTGGCCATCGCCCTCGCCTCGAGAGCGACGCGGGTGGCAGTCCTAAAGGTTGGGTCCATGACCAGCCAAGGTGCCTGCTCGAGGTACTTGCTGGAATGACCCAACCGCCCGGATTCACTGACCGGAACGTCATGCAGGGTCCTTGAGCGCATCGGTCACCCCATCCGGGCGGTTGGGTCCTCAGGGCACGCGGCCGCCTGAACCTATCGTTCGACTGCCAAGTGGAACCGGATCCGGAAGGACTCCTGCTCATGAGTGTGCACCGATCACGTTGGATGGATGAAGACCTCGACGCCCTGGCGGAGCTGGCCGGCAACTTCTTCGAGAAGGAGTGTGCTCCGCACGAGGAGCGGT
Organism: Nocardioides sp.; assembly: GCA_030452025.1. GTDB lineage: Bacteria > Actinomycetota > Actinomycetes > Propionibacteriales > Nocardioidaceae > Nocardioides. The sequence continues at coordinate 1,774 of JAKDNC010000049.1, forward strand.
GGAACGAGCAGCAGCACGTCGACCGTGACGTCTGGCGGCGGGCAGGCGAGCTGGGTCTCCTGTGCCTGAGCATCCCCGAGGAATACGGCGGAGGGGGTGGAGACTTCCGCCACGAAGCCGTGGTCACCATCGAGCAGATCCGGGCGACGGCACCCAGCCTGGGAAACACCGTGCACAGCGGGATCGTGGCCCACTACCTCAATTCCTATGGCACCGAAGAGTTGAAGCAGAAGTGGCTCCCACGGATGGCCAGCGGCGAGGCGGTCGGCGCGATCGCGATGACCGAACCAGGCACGGGTTCAGACCTCCAGAGCATCCGCACCTCGGCGGCCAAGGAGGGCGACGACTTCGTCATCAACGGTGGCAAGACGTTCATCTCCAACGGCTATCTTGCCGACCTCGTCCTCACTGTCTGCAAGACCGATCCTGAGGGCGGCCCGGGAGCCTTCTCGCTGATTCTCGTGGAGACCGATCGTGAGGGGTTCGCACGTGGTCGCAATCTGCGCAAGATCGGCCAGCACGGCCAAGACACCTGCGAGCTGTTCTACGACGAAGTTCGGGTGCCGCAGACGAACCTGGTCGGCGAGGAGGGCATGGGCTTTATGTATCTCCTCGAGCAGCTCCCGCAGGAGCGCCTCATCCTGGGGGTGGCATCGGTGGCGACGATGGAGACGGCAGTCGACCTGACCGTGCAGTACGCCAAGGAGCGCACCGCCTTCGGAAAGCCGATCTTCGCCTTCCAGAACACCCGCTTCGAGCTCGCTGAGTGCGCGACCCTGACCGAGGTCGGCTGGTCCTTCCTCGACGACTGCGTCGAACGGCAGGTGGCCGGCACGTTCGACGTCAAGGGCGCGGCGATGGCGAAGTACTGGCTCAGTGACCAACAGAACGTCGTCGCCGACCGATGCCTCCAGCTCTTCGGCGGCTACGGCTACATGGAGGAGTACCCGATCGCGCGGATCTTCGTCGACTCCCGCATCCAGAAGGTCTACGGCGGCACGAACGAGATCATGAAGGACGTCATCGCACTGAGCCTTTGAGGCTCGCGATGAGGAGGAGTGACATGGGACCGCTGCAGGGTGTCAGAGTTGTGGAGATGGCCGGATTGGCGCCGGCGCCGTTCGGCGCGATGATCCTCGCCGACTACGGTGCCGAGGTCATCCAGGTCAAGCGCAGTGGCGGGTCCGGCGCCCTGGTGCCGCCGGATGGGCCACTGGACCGCGGCAAACACACCATGACCGTGGACCTCAAGGAACCCGAGGGACTCGCGCTGGTGCACGACCTGGTGGCGCAGGCGGATGTCTTCATCGAGGGCTTCCGGCCCGGGGTCGCCGAGCGTCTCGGCATCGGCCCCGAGGACCTGATGCGCCTCAACCCGCGACTCGTCTACGGGCGGATGACGGGGTGGGGGCAAGAAGGTCCGCTGGCTCCTCGCGCCGGTCACGACATCAACTACATCGCCCTCGCGGGCGCCCTGGAGCCCATCGGTCGAGTCGGCGAAAGGCCACACGCGCCCCTGAACCTGCTGGGTGACTTCGCCGGTGGCGGCATGCTGTTGGCGCTGGGCGTGATCACTGCCCTCTACGAGCGCGAGCGTTCGGGCGAGGGCCAGATGGTCGACGCTGCCATGGTCGACGGGGCGAACCTGCTGATGTCCTTCGTGCACGGCATGCACGCGAGCGGCCTGTGGGGCAACGGCCGCGGCGAGAACACCCTCGACGGCGGAGCGCCGTTCTATGACACCTATGAGTGCAGCGACGGCGGCTTCGTCGCGGTCGGCTGCGTCGAGCCGGCCTTCTTCTCCGCGCTCCTGATCGCGCTCGGACTGGATGAGTCCTCCGACGATGTGCCGGGTCAGCTGGACTTCGACCGCTGGCCGGAGCTCCGGACACTGATCGGGGCCCGGCTGAAGGCAAAGACCCGCGATGAGTGGGCCGAGGTGTTCGCAGACTCTGACGCCTGCGTGACACCGGTGCTTTCGCCGTGGGAGGCGCACGAGCACCCGCACAACCAGCAGCGTCAGGGCTTCGTGGAGGTGGGGGGCCTCAGGCAACCGGCACCGGCTCCACGATTCGGGCGGACACCCAATGCCCCCCCGCAAGTGATGGACGAGGTCGACCTCGCCAGCACACTGCGCGACTGGGGCCTCGGCGACCGGATTCCCACTCCCCGCACCACCAAGGAGTCCTGATGAGCAGCGATCGGACTGGGTCGGTCCCGAGCAACATGGCTGGCCGCGTGGTCGCCATCACCGGCGGTGCGCGCGGCATCGGGCGATGCACCGCCGAGGCGTTCCTCTCGGCCGGCGCGACCGTGATCATCGGGGACCTGGACACACAGCTGTGCGCGGCCACCGCCGAGGAGTTGTCCGTCGGGGCGAGGACCGTTTGGGCCTGCCGCTCGACGTCACCGGAACGGAGTCGTTCGAGGGATTCTTCGAAGATGCCGAGCGCCGGGTAGGGGCCATCGACGTGCTGGTCAACAACGCCGGTGTCATGCCAACCGGCGTCTACTCCGACGAGGATCCCTCGACCACCCGACTGATCCTGGGTGTCAACGTCGAAGGTGTGCTGCATGGCTCCCGCATCGCTTCGGAGCTTTTCCGGTCGCGTGGCCGTGGACACATCGTCAAGGGCGGACCGGGCCTACAGCCACGCGGACCCTTCCTCCCGCGAGACATACCACCAGCGTCTGCGCGACCAGAGCAGCGGCGCTGGAGCAGATCAGTAACTTCATGGACCTGCTGAGCTGGCCACCCTCCCTCGAACCTGTCACCCGTTGACCTGGAAGGCATGCACATGAAGCGCACGGCGCGCGTCGCAGCACTGATCGCACTCCTGCTGAGCGCGATGTCCTCGGCAGCGACTGCCATGGCTGACCCCGACCCGGCCCCCGCGACCCGCGGCAGCCTGCCGGCCGGCATCCTCGCCGACCTGCTGAACCCCGGCTCGGCTCCGCCCGGCGCCAACAACTGGGACTGCAAGCCCAGTGCGAGCCATCCACGCCCGGTCATCCTGCTGCACGGCTTCTTTGCAAACATGACGGACAGTTGGACCACCGTGTCTCCGCTGCTGGCCAGGAAGGGCTATTGCGTCTTCGCTCTCACCTACGGCAAGCATCCTGTCGACCCGACTGGGACGCGTGGCGGGCTCGACTACATCGAGAACTCCTCCAAGGAGCTCAAGGCCTTCACCCGACGCGTACTCGAGGCCACCGACAGCAGCAAGGTCGACCTCGTCGGTTGGTCGGAAGGCGGGTGGCTGGCTCGGCAGTACATCCAGCTCGACGGCGGGGACGAGGCGGTGAAGAACGTCGTCGGGTTGGCGCCCGCGAACGGCCCCACCAACATCAGCCAGATCCTGTTCAAACTCGCCGGGGTCCATCCGTTGATCGAGCAGGTCCGTGCGTCGGGCGGCAGCGCCGTCGAGGTGGCGATTCCGCTGGCTGCCCAGGCGATCGATCCGCACGTCTTCGCCGAGCTCAACCAGGGCGGCGGCACGTCACCGCAAGTCCACTACACGCACATCGCGTCGAGGTACGACGAGCTCGTGCCGCCCTCCTCGGCGTTCGTCCCCACGGGCGAGCACGTCAAGAACATCGTGCTCCAGCGCGGCTGTGCCATCGACTTCACCGATCACCTGTCGATCATCACCGCACCCAGGACGATGCAATTCATGCTCAACGCGCTCGACCCGTCCACTGCCAAGCGGGCTCCCTGCCTGCTCTCCCTGCCGCTGCTCGGTTGAGCCGTCGCGCCGGAGGCCCCGGGCGGGGCGCCGGCCAGCAGGGAGTCGGCGAGCGCATCGGTCACCTGAATCGGGCTGTTGCGTCATGGGGCCCGGGCGGACCAGTCCCTAGCGTGTGAGTTGCTACACGAATGGTCAGAGCACACCTTCGACGAAGAGGTTCCCATGCAGCACACAATCCCCAGCACACTCCGGGCCACTGCTCGCAGGGTCCCCGACGCCGACGCAGTGAAGTTCGGGGACTTCACGTGCACCTATGCCGAGCTCGACGCCGAGGTCGACCGCACTGCCCGTGTCCTCTCCGGACTCGGACTCGGGCGTGGCGACCGTTTCGCCCTGATGTCGACCAACTCCGACCGGTTCATCGTCGCCTTCTACGCCGCGCTCCGGGTCGGTGCGGTGTTCGTCCCGGTCAACCCCGCGTCCGCGCCGCCCGAGCTGCAATACCTGTTGGCCGACTCCGGCGCCAAGGTCCTGGTCTACGACGTGGCGCTCGCCGCCACGGTCGATGCAACGCGCTCTGACCTCCCGGCCACGACCGAGCACGTGCTGGCGCTGACCGCCGGCACCGCGGACCCCGCGCTCGACGAGCTGGCCGGCAGCGCCGCGGAGGGCGAGTTCCCGGACGTGCCGATGGTCAGTGACCTCTCCCTGATCCTCTACACGTCGGGGACCACCGGCAAGCCGAAGGGGGCCTTCTTCGACCACGCCGCCACCATGACCGTGGCCGTGGGCTGTGCCGCCACCACCGGACAGAAGGTCGGTGACCGCTTCCTGCACGTCGCGCCGCTCTATCACGCCGCCGAGCTGTGCATCATGCTCGTGCCCGGCACCATGGTCGGCGCGGCCCACGTCGTGCTCCCAACCTTCGACCCGGGCGTGGTCCTCGACACACTCGAACGTGACAGGATCACCATGATGTTCGGTGTCCCGACGATGTTCCAGTACCTGCTCATGTCGGGCCTGGAGAAGCGGAACCTGACCTCCCTGCGCACGGCACTCTTCGGCGCCGCTCCCATGCCGGAGAGCTCGGTCGTGGCCTTGACCCAGACCCTGCCGCACGTCGACCTGATGCAGCTGTGCGGTCAGACCGAGGCCGGACCGGGTGGCATCTACTCCTCGGTCGAGCAAGTCAAGGAGCGCCCCTCCGCAAGTGGTCGCCAGGCGACCATGTTCTGCGAGGTCCGCGTGGTCGACCTCGACGGGAATGACGTGGCCCCGGGCGAGGTCGGCGAGATGATCCTGCGGGGAAGCACGATCATGAAGGGCTACTGGAACAAGCCCGAGGAAACCGCCTCGACCATCGTGGACGGATGGCTGCACACCGGTGACCTGACACGGCTGGACGAAGACGGCTACATGACGCTGGTCGACCGGCTCAAGGACTTGATCATCACCGGCGGCCGGAACGTCTACTCGGTCGAGGTCGAGGGCGCCATCGCGGCGCACCCCAACATCGTGGAGGCGGCCGTCATCTCGAAGCCACACGAGACCTTCGGTGAGAGCATCGTCGCGGTCTGCACACTGGCCGAGGGCACGGAGCTGACCCTCGCCGAGCTGAAGGAGTTCTGCGCCGAGAGGATCTCCAGCTACAAGGTCCCGCACGAGCTGGTCGTCGCGGAGATCCCACGGAACCCGTCCGGCAAGGTCCTCAAGCACCAGCTCCGCAGCGCGATCATCGGCTGAGCTCCGATCAGGGCGGAGCGAATCATCTCGAGGGAGCTCCACCCCGGTGGCGAGGTGAAGGATCGGTGAGTGCGCCGCCGACCTGATCCGCGCCGGGGATAGCCGGCCGTGCCTGGGTGCGGAGGCCGCTACCCGACCCCGGAGGGGCCGTGCTGGTGCTGGTAGGCCCGCGGTGGGCTGCCGGTCCACCGACGGAACGCCCGCCGGAACGCACTGGGCTCGCTGAACCCGAGCCGCTCGGAGAGCTCCTCGATCGTCTCGTCCCCGCGGACCAGTCTGGTCACGGCCTCGTCACGGAGGATCTGATCACGGATGGCGGTGACCGAGGTGTTCTCCAGCGTCAGCCGGCGACGCAGCGTCTGCGGACTCATGGCCAGTGCCTTGGCCACCTCGTCGCCAGACGTCCGCACCCGCTTGTCCCGGGCCAGGATGCTGCGAACCCGGTCGGCCAGGGCCACGCCGTACTCGCGCTGGTTGAGGATGTCGAACGGTGCGCGGGTGGTGTAGGCCAGCCAACTCTCCTCAGTCTGGACGACCGGGTGGTCCAGGAGTCGACCTTCGAACTCGATGGCTGCCGTCTCGGCGGAGAAGAAGACCGGCCCGCCGAAGACCTCTTGGTAGTCCTCCACATTGCGGGGTTCGGCCTGGGGCAGTTCCACGGCCTCCAAACGGATCCGTTGTCCGATCAGCCAAGCGAAGACCCGGTGCCATGCGGCCATCAGGAACGTGGTGAACACTGAGTCAGGGTCCTGCAGCTCCGAGGTGTCCATCGTCATCCGGACGGTGTTTCCTGCCTCGACGACCATCACTCGCGGGAAGCCAGGAGTGAGGCGCTGAAACTCCACGAAACGTTGGATCGCTGCCCTCAGGTCGACGGTGTGCACCAGCGACAGGCCGATCAGGCGGGTCGAGCCATTCGCCAACGGCACTCGGCCGAGCCCGAAGAGCTCGTCGCCGGTGGCAATCCACAGCTCCCGGACCACACAGGCGACCTGCTCGGAGGTGATCCGGGACTTGTTCTCCGCGACGAGTCTCGGCGAGACGCCAGCACGATCAAGGACGCCTACGACGTCGAGGTCGGCGGTCTTGCCGATGGCGAGCGCCGCGCGGACGAACTCGATGGGGACCGTGTGATCAGTCATTGCCGCTTCCTGAGTACCCGGGTCATGAACTCTTGGCCGACGGGTCACGGTGTCGGCTGGTCGGCAAAACATACCGTCTGCAGGGCAACGTTCAGTTCAAGATCGGAGAGCCGTGAGCCAGAACAGCGACTTCCACGTCGACAAGGTCGGCGTATGGACCGAGAGGGTCGAGTTCGAGGTCGACGTCGACCAGACCATCGCATACGCGAAGGCCACCAACGATCCCACTCCTGCGCACCTCGAGGGCACCATCGCGCCGCCGGTGTTCGCCGTCGTGCCCCCGATGAGCATCATGGCCGACGCGACCCTGGGTGTCGTGCCGGACGAGCTGATGATGCGGATCCTGCACGGTGAGCACGACTTCCGCTTCCACCGTCCGATCACGCCCGGCGAGACCCTCGTGGTCCGCGCCCAGCCGGTCGGCATCGAGGGCAAGACCTCGGGCACCGTGGTCACCACCCTGATCGAGACCCGTGGCAAGGAAAACGGCGACCTGGTCAACGAGCAGTACTTCGTCGGCTTCTTTCGCGGTGGCGCGTTCGAAGGCTCGGTCGGTGAGAAGAGCCCCGAGCACGGCTTCGACGAAGCCCTGCGGGACGAGGACGCCGACGCCGTGGTCGAGACCACTTTCGACAAGGACCAGACCTTCCGCTACGCCGAGCCCGCCGGGGATCCAATGCCGATCCACCTCGATGACGAGTTCGCCCAGTCGATGGGGCTGCCCGGGATCATCATGCACGGACTGTGCACCAACGCGATGCTCTCGCACGTGTTGACCCATCATGCTGCAAACGGCGACTCGTCGAGGCTGAAGCGCCTCGCAGTGCGGTTCTCCAAGCCGGGCATCCCCGGCGATGTGATGGCCACCTCGATCCACCGCACCGGCGACACGACGTACAGCTTCGAATCCACCAACAGCGCGGGTGAGTTCCTCATCCGCGACGGCCTCGCCGAGTTCTCGGCATGAACAGAGGAGAAGGCACCATGAGCAGCAACCGCGTCTTCGTCATCGGCGTCGGCATGACCAAGTTCGAGAAGCCCGGCCGCCGGGAAGGCTGGGACTATCCCGACATGGCCCGTGAATCGGGAACCCTGGCCCTCCAGGACGCCGGCATCTCCTACGACGCGATTCAGGAGGCGCACGTCGGCTACGTGTACGGCGATTCCACCGCCGGTGAGCGTGCCGTCTACGAGCTTGGCCTGACCGGCGTGCCGATGACCAACGTCAACAACAACTGCTCCACCGGCACCACCGCGCTGTGGCTGGCAGCCCGCGCGATCAAGGGCGGATTCGCCGACTGCTCGCTGGCCCTGGGCTTCGAGAAGATGCAGTCCGGGTCCCTGCAGGCCGGCTTCGAGGACCGTGAGCAGCCACTGCTTCGGCACATCGAGGCCCTGGCCCAGCTGCGTGAGTTCGCGATGCCGGTTGCGCCGTGGATGTTCGGCGCCGCAGGGGTCGAGCACATGGAGCAGCACGGCTCCACGAAGGAGCACTTCGCCAAGATCGCGGAGAAGAACCACCGTCACTCAGTGAACAACCCGTACGCGCAATTCCAGCAGGAGTACACGCTCGAGGAGGTGCAGGGCGAGAAGATGATCTACGAGGCGCTCGGCATGACCCGCCTGATGTGCTCCCCGACTTCCGACGGCTCCGCCGCGGCGGTGCTGGCCAGCGAGCGGTTCGTCGAGGAGCACGGTCTCGGCGACCAGGCCGTCGAGATCACCGGCCAGGCGATGACCACGGACCTCGAGTCCACCTTCAGCGCCAAGACAGCCCGCGCACTGGTCGGTGCCGACATGACGGCCGCGTCCGCCAGCTCCGTCTACGAGCAGTCCGGCCTCACCGCCGACGACATCGACGTCATCGAGCTGCACGACTGCTTCGCCCCCAACGAGCTGTTGACCTACGAGGCGCTCGGCCTCTGCGCCGAGGGCGAAGGTCACAAGCTGGTCGACAGCGGTGACACCACCTACGGCGGTCGGTGGGTCGTCAACCCGTCCGGTGGCCTGATCTCGAAGGGACATCCACTCGGCGCGACCGGCCTCGCGCAGTGCGCCGAGATGACCTGGCAGCTGCGTGGCAGGGCCGACCAGCGCCAGGTCGAGGGAGTGAAGGCTGCCCTCGCACACAACATCGGACTCGGCGGGGCGGCCTTCGTGACGGCGTACCAGCCTGCCAACCGCTGAGCAACCGACACCGAATTCCCGCACCGCACTCAATCACAGGAGAGAGTTCCCATGGCCAAGGCCAACGTTTCGAAGGACATCGACGCCACCCAGGACGAGGTATGGAAGGTGCTGTCGAACCCGCAGCGCTTCGAGGAGTGGCTGACGCTGCACACCAAGTGGAAGTCGGAGCCGCCTGCCGACCTGGCGAAGGGTGAGAAGATCTCCGAGGTCCTCACCATCATGGGCATGCCGAACACCATCGAGTGGACCGTCGAGGAGTACGACGCCCCCAACTCGATGAAGATCACGGGAGCCGGCATGGCGGGCGCCCAGGTCACCTTCGTGCTCTCGGTCGCCGCCGACGGTGACAAATCGGTGGCCAGCGTGGACGCCGAGTTCATCAGTCAGATGATGGTGGGCGCCATCGGTGGCGCCATCGAGCGCGCCTCGGTCAAGGAGCTCACCGAGTCGCTCGACAAGTTCGCAGCCCTGGTGTCGTGACTGACTGACTGAAGAGGAGAAGCACATGGGAACGCTGGAGGGAAGAGTCGCCATCGTCACCGGCGCCGGTCGTGGCATCGGGCGTGAGCACGCACTCCTGCTCGCCAAGGAGGGCGCCGCGGTCGTGGTCAACGATCTCGGTGGCAACAATGAGGGCGACGGTTCGGATGCAACCCCTGCCCAGCAGGTCGTGGACGAGATCGCCGCCGCCGGCGGTCGGGCTGTCACCAACGCCGACAACGTCGCGACCTGGGGCGGCGCGAAGGCGCTGATCGAGCTGGCTGTCTCGGAGTTCGGCAGCCTCGACATCCTGGTCAACAACGCGGGCATCCTGCGGGACGCCTTCGTCGCGGCCATGACCGAGGAGCAGTGGGACTCGGTCATCGCGGTGCACCTGAAAGGTCACTTCGCGACCCTGCACCACGCGGCGGAGTACTGGAAGGCCAAGTCGAAAGCCGGCGAGGAGGTCGCCGCGTCGGTGATCAACACCGCCTCGGCCTCGGGCACCTTCATGCCGAACGCCGGTCAGGTCAACTACGGTGCGGCCAAGGCCGGCATCGCGGCCATCACCCAGGTCGCGGCCATGGAGCTCTACCGCTACGGCGTTCGGGTCAACGCGATCGCCCCAGTCGCTCGGACCCGGCTCACCCTGGCAACGCCCGGCATGGGTGCGATCTTCGCAGCCGAGGTGCCCGAGGGTGAGTTCGACGCGTTCGACCCGTCGAACATCGCCCCGATCGTGGCCTACCTCGCCCAGGAGAGGTGCCAGGTCAACGGTCGCATCTTCGCGGTCCAGGGGGGAGCCATCCAGACCCTCAGGGGCTGGGAGGTCGAGCAGACCATCGAGACGCAGGGACCGTGGACGGTGGCGGATCTTGCCGAGATGCTGCCGACCATCGCCTGAGGCGGGCTCGCTGAGGGAGGCCCGGGTGCGGACTTTGGGAGGGGTCCGCACCCGGGTGCTTGAGACGGAGGGGGCAGGCCCGGCCGTCATCCTGCTGCACGGCTTCTTTGACACCGCGGAGACCTGGCGCGACGTGCTGGACGTCCTGGAGCGGGCCGGTTCTCGCGCCGTGGCGGTGGACCTCCCCGGA
>JAKDNC010000688.1 GCA_030452025.1 Nocardioides sp.
TCCCTTGTCCGACACCTGCACGGCTTCATCAGAGACGTGCGTCTGACCGAGGCCGAATGGAACGCCGCAATCGAGTTCCTGACCAAGGTCGGTGACATCACCGACGACCAGAGGCAGGAGTTCATCCTCCTCTCCGACGTCCTCGGCGCCTCCATGCAGACGATCAACGTCAGCAATCAGCCGTACAAGAACGCCACCGAGGCGACGGTCTTCGGTCCCTTCTTCGTCGACGATGCGCCGTTGATCGACAACGGGGGTGACATCGCCGGGGGAGGGACCGGGCAGCCCTGCTGGGTCGAAGGCGTCGTCCGCGACACCGACGACAACCCGATTCCCGGTGCCCGCATCGAGGTGTGGGAAGCCGACGAGGAAGGACTCTACGACGTCCAGCACGAGGACGACCGGGTCTATGGGCGGGCACACCTGTTCGCCGAGGAGGACGGTTCGTTCCGCTTCTGGGGCCTGACCCCGACGCCCTACCCGATCCCAGACGACGGACCGGTCGGCCAGATGCTCAAAGCCGTCGGACGCTCGCCGATGCGGGCAAGCCACCTGCACTTCATGGTCACAGCACCTCGGATGCGCACTCTGGTCACTCACATCTTCGTCGAGGGCGATGAGCTGCTGACCTCCGACACCGTCTTCGGAGTCAAGGAGTCACTCATCAAGAACTTCGAACAGCAGCCAGCGGATGCTCCCACACCCGACGGCCGTGACCTGGAGGGCCAGACCTGGTCACGCACCCGCTTCGACATTGTGCTCGCACCGGAAGGGGCCTGAGTATCCCGACCCACTGGTGTCGATTGTCGGCATCCGACATGATGAGGACATGAACGAAGAGAACAGCAGTGCCCACGCAGACGCAGCGACGATGAAGGCCATGCACCAGACCGAGTTCGGCGGCCCCGAGGTCCTCCACGAGGTGGAGCTGCCCAAGCCGAAGCCGGGGCCGAGCCAACTCCTCATCAAGGTGAAGGCATCGGGCGTGAACCCCACGGATTGGAAGCACCGCAGCGGCCCCCGTTTCCTCCCCGATCCGCCCTTCGTCCTCGGCTGGGACGTCTCCGGGGTGGTCGAACAGGTGGGCGTCGGCGTGACCCTGTTCAAGCCAGGCGACGAAGTATTCGGGATGTTGCCCTATCCCTTCGGCGTCGGCGCGCACGCCGAATACGCTGTGGGTCCGACACGAGCCTTCGTGCCGAAGCCAGGCACTGTCGACCACGTGCAGGCCGGAGCCATTCCACTTGTGGCGTTGACCGCGTGGCAGTCCCTGGTCGACACCGCGAAGATCGCCCCCGGTGACCGTGTTCTCATTCACGCCGCGGCTGGCGGAGTGGGGCACATGGCCGTGCAAATCGCCAAGACGCGAGGCGCCTATGTCATCGGAACGGCAAGTGCACCGAAGCATGATTTCGTCCGCGGGCTGGGTGCAGACGAGATGATCGACTATCGCGAGAAGGACTTCGCCGAGGCTGCTCGCGACATCGACATCGCCTTTGACACCATCGGCGGCGACTGCCAGCTGCGCTCCCTCCGGACTCTCAAACCAGGTGGAATCATGGTGTCGACGGTTCCTGTCCCGACTAAAGGACTCTTCGAGGAGGCCGAGGCTCTGGGAGTTCGGGCCGAGACCATCCTCGTCGAGGCCGATCAGGCGGGCATGCTCGAGATCGCTGCCCTCGTGGAGAGCGGACAGCTGCGGGCGACGATCGCAGACACGTTCCCGCTGTCAGATGCGGCCAAGGCGCATGAAGCAGGCGAGACGAACGCGACGACAGGCAAGCTGGTGCTGACCATGGAGTGAAGCTGGCCATGGACTGAAGGAGGATGTGGGCCCCTCGGCGATGCTCACTTTCGACTCTGGCCGTGCACCCCGAGCTCGTTGATCCAGATCCAACCCTCGGGCAGAGGCGCCCACGCAGCCACATCGCGTCCGGCCTTCGACCTGTCCGCGAGCACCACGACGCGTCTGGCGCGCTCGGCGATGAGCTCCTTCGTCCGTGCCTCGTCGAGGGTCGGTTCGCCGAGTCCCTGGGCAGGATCGACCGCATCGGCGCCGAGGAAGGCGACATCGACGTGGAGCCGGCCAAGCGCATGATCGCTCAGCGCACCCGTCGTCCCATGCGACATCGTCGAGACCTCACCGCCGACCATGATGACCTTAGGACCCATGGGGTGGGCAAGAGCCAAGGCAATCTCGAGCCCGCGCGTATTGATGGTGAGATCGGAACGATCGCGGAGGCGCTGG
>JAKDNC010000689.1 GCA_030452025.1 Nocardioides sp.
CCGCGCGTGAGCGCTACGCAACCGCCGCGGGCGACCCCCCCCGCCCCCTGGGCCCACGGGGCCAGGGGCGGACGGAGCGCCATCATCGGTTACACACGGTCATCGACACTGTCCTCACTCGCCAGCGAGAGTTTGCTGGGCCACCAGATCCGGGAACCCAGCGACATTGTCAGTGCGGGAACCACGATGGACCGCACCAGCAAGGTGTCGATGAGCACGCCGACGGCCACCAGTATCCCAATCTCGACGAGCATGACCAGCGGCAGCGAGGCGAGCACCGCGAACGTCGCCGCCAGCACGACGCCGGCTGAGGTGATCACGCCACCGGTCACCGCGAGGCCACGCTTCGTACCCGAGACAGTGCCGTGCCGGACGGCTTCCTCACGCACCCGGGTCATCAAAAAGATGTTGTAGTCGACGCCGAGCGCGACCAGGAAGAGGAACCCGATCAGGGGCACCGACGACTCCAACCCGGAGAAGCCGAGCACGTGGTCAAACAGCAGGTTGCACAGACCCAAGGCTCCGAAGTAGGACACCACGACGGTGGCGACCAGCACCAGTGGAGCCACGATCGCCCGCAGCAGTAGCCCGAGGATGGCGAGCACCACCAGCAGGATCAGCGGCATCACCAGATTGCGGTCGCTCTTGTTGGTCTCGGCCTCGTCGAGCAGTTCGGCACTCGGACCGCCGACCAGCGCGGCCTCACCGGCCACCTCGCCCACGTTCTGCCGCAGTTGCTTGATCGTTGCGGTCTCACCCGCGCTTTCTGGCGAGTCGACCGGGATCACGGAGATCTCCACCCAGTCATCGCTGGCCCGGCCGATCTCGGCTTGCGCAACTCCTGGCGTACTTTCGACGGCGGCTAGGACGTCGCGGCTCTGGTCCGGTCGACTCATCACGGTCAGCGGCTGACCGCCCTGGTCGGGGAAGCGCTTCTCGATCAGCTTCGCCCCGGTCACCGAGTCTGGCGCCGATCGGGCGAACTGGTCCAGCTGCGGGAGCGAGGCGTTGGCCCCGATGGTGCCCAGAGCGAGACCGCCCAGGAGCACCAGCGGCACCACCCAGCCGATGACGCGGCGGCGCGCGACCAGCTCGCCGAGTCGAGCCCACCCAGATCGCGGTGTGTGTGCCTCAGCCCCGAGTCGCGGCACGAACGGCCAGAAGACGCGACGCCCGAGCAACACCAGCAAGGCTGGGAAGAGTGTCAGCATGACCAGCAATGCGGCCCCGATGCCCGCCGCCCCGACCGGGCCGAGGCTGCTGATGCTGTTGAGATCGGCCGCCAAGAGGCACAACAAGCCGGCTGACACCGTCGCCGCCGAAGCGATGATGGCCGGGCCAGCGCCACGCAGCGCCGCCAGCATCGCGTCGATCGGTCGTTCGTGGTGGTGCAACTCCTCGCGGTAGCGAGACACCAGAAGCAAGGCGTAATCGGTGCCCGCTCCGAAGACCAGCACGATCAGCAACGCTGAACTCATGCTCGTGATGGTGAAGCCGAAGATCTGGGTGAGTAGGTACACCGCACCCATCGATGTGAGCGCCGCGGCCCCGACCGATGCGAGCGGGACCAGCCACAGCAGTGGACTGCGATATGTCAGGATCAGCAGGATCGCTACCACTGCGGCAGTGGCGAGCATCAACGTGGCGTCGACGGCATCGAAGACCTCGTCCATGTCGGCCCCGATCGCGGTCGGACCAGTGACATACGCGTCCAGACCGTCCGGCCGGTCGTCGAGAATGGCACGTGCATCGGCTATCGAGGTGGCCTCGGCCTCATCGACGACCCACTCATGATCGAGTGGCAACGCATACATCAGGGCTGTGCCGTCGTCAGATTCGACGATCTGGGGCGGCGCGTCGGTGTCGGTGCCGAATCGCTCCGCCAACTGGGTCTGGCCGCGCTCGATCGCCTCCCGATCGCCCGGTTGGAGGCCGTCGGCGCGTTCATACGCGACCACGAGCAGACCGTTCTCACCGCCAGGCAGACCGGCCTCGGCCTGGATCACCTTGGTTGACTGGGCGCTGGCCGGCAGATAGTCGGCCTGGCCATCGCGGGTCACCGAGTCGAGCTTGCCGGCCAGTGAAAAGCCGCCCACCCGCAGCCCCACCCACACGCCCACCACGAGCCACGGCAGCAGGGCCTTGGTTCGTGATCTCTTCGGTCTGATTTTGGCGCCGGTGTGGTCAGGCGCCCGTAGTTCAGTAGTCATGGCAACAACGCTGTCAAACCAGCCGGGCTGACGCGTCT
>JAKDNC010000690.1 GCA_030452025.1 Nocardioides sp.
GTTCCTTCCAGTCATTTAAAGCGGTGAGCTTGAAGCGTCTGTGTCCACCTCGGGTCTTCGAGCAGGCGATGTCACCCGAATCTGTGACAACGCGCAACTTGTCCGGTGAGATGCCGAGGTACTCGGCTGCCTCCTTGGAGGACATCAACCGGCCGAGATCTGCAACCCGCTGTGCCCATTCGTCTATCTCGGCGGGCTCAGCCAGCCGAGTTCCGCCGTCGGTGCGCACGCATGACACAGCGCCGGTGTTCATGGCGTCGCGCACCCGGACGCCGGTTGTGCCCGCACGCTTGGCCGCACTACCTACCGTGATCAGGTGTGCTTGGTGTCGATGAACCCACTCGGCGGGCAGGGCGGTGTTCGGCGCTTCGGCACTGTCCAACTCGAGCACGTCGGGCTTGAACAGGAGGGAGGGGAAGCCGCCTGCCCCTAGGTTGCGACGTTCGACCGGAGTGAGATAGCCATCCCTGACGCGGCGACGAAGGTGGTGCTCGGAGACGCCAATAGCGTGAGAGATCTGCCGAAGAGTGACGAGACCAGTCGGGTCCGTTTCGGGCGGGCGTGGATGGGAGACCAGGAGTTGATCGTGGCGTGCCGTGGCCTGAGTAGCGTCCAGAGCCTGCCCCGTCACCATGAAGCGACTGCCACCGGAGAACTTCATCCGAGTGGCGGGCAGAGAGTCCTCCGAGTCGAGGATCCAAATTCTGAGGCCATAAGTAGTGATGCCAAGCTGCTGGGCGGCTTCGGTGATGTTGTATTGCCGACTGTTTCTCGGGAGTCGAGCGCGTGATCCTCGCGCAAGGCCATCCACGCAGTGCGTCGCGGCGCTTTCGCACAGGTCGAAGTGTCTGTTGTCGCGCGGACCATTCCAATCGGACTCAACGTATCCAGCTGGGAGGTACATGGCTGAGAGAGTTGGGTCAGGCAGACGTCCACAGGACGAGCAGATCAGCCCGTGGTAGGCGCCGGTCTCGGGCACGGGCAGATACTGGGTAAGCCAGGTGTATCCAGGAGCGGCAGCGCAGTCGTCGTGGGGACAGGGCCGGAGTCGCACGATGCGACGGTTGTGGGGGTCGCGGATGAGGACGCCGCCAAACCGGCCATCCGTGCGACCGGTGTCGCTGGCAACTCCGCACAGTTGGTTGATCTCTGTCTCAGTAGCTCCGAGGGTGCGTGCAAGTACACCCACGTCGACGCCGTCTCGGTTGGACGCAGGTAGACCGTCAGCCATGACATGGAGGACGCTCCGGGCAAGGGTGCAGTCGCCAGCCACCCAGGCGTTCATGTGGGGTGTTCCGGACAGATAGGTGCGTGCGAGGTGAAGACGCAACTCGTGCAGCCGTGGAGGTAGTTCGCGTTCGCCGGTGAGCACGCTCCACAACACTGCCCTGGTTTCATCCATCGCTGGGGGGAGGTCGACGATCGCGCTGCGCAGTCCGCGACTCCCTACGCCTCGGCGAGCTAGCCACGCGCGCAGCTTCGGCACCAATTGGGCACGGGGAAGGCCGTAGGCAACGGTCAGGTCCTCGATGGGCTGGGATTTCTTGAGGAAGTCCTCGGCGATGTCGTCGGTTACGTCGCTGCGGCGCGGTTCGACTGGATCGCGCCGCCGGTTTTGGATGCTGCCAGCCAGGACGAGTTCGGCTTCGGTGCCGTCGGCGAGGGGGAACTGGAACGTCACCCCCCAGTTCACCCGTTGACTCGTGCCTGACTCCCGCTCGAGGCGAAGACTGTTGAGACCGTATCGGCGCAGGAGCTGGTTGGCCTCTGCGGGGGCCTGCCGACCGGCATAGCCCTGTAGAGCTCCGGCAAGGGCTGCCGGGGTACCAAGGTCAATCACTGCTTCCTCTTGATCCTCGGGGAGGTCATCGAGTTCGTTCTTGGCGGCGGCTATTCGACCCTCCAGCGCGTCTGCCTCTCGGTGGTAGGAGGTAGCAGCGTGGCTGTGCCGCATCGAGGCGGCCGGGTCTGCCTCCGGGCCGACGAGGCACAGGCGCGATGCTTCGTCCGCGGCATGACCGTGTACACGTTTGGTGTCTCGCTCTGCCTCGAGATCACATACCCGCTTGGACAGGGCTCCCCGGCGCCCGTCGGTCCTTGCTACTTGGCGGCGCAGGGGCATGGTTTGCTCGGCCACTCCCACGAGCGCCAGCTGTAGGGTCGCGCCGATCTGTCTCTCCAAGTCGGCTCGCCGGACTGTGAGGACCACGTGCCCCTCGCTTGACTCCCAGCCGCGTGCGCGTCC
>JAKDNC010000050.1 GCA_030452025.1 Nocardioides sp.
AAGACCTGCTCCGCGAACCGGGCACCGAGGAGCTTGTGGGTGGGCGCGTCTGGATGCAGCTCGTCGACGAGTGGCAGCTCGGCGTAGTCCGCCTCGCCGTACAGCTCGCGTCCGTCGAGGTGGTGAAGGTGTGGATCCGTCGCCGCCCGCTGCGCCACGATCCTGGCCAGCTCGTCCCGGATCACGTGCAGCGTCAGTTTCCCGGCTGCCACCTCGGTAGCGTCGCCTGTCGCCTTGAAGACCAGCTTGCCGTCGCGGAAGTCCGGCGCGCACGGGCCGGGCGTCTCCTCGTGGATCGGGCAGTAGGTCGCGGAGACGACCAGCAGCGGCACGTCGGGATGCCCCTCACGGATCGTGTCGAGGAACCCGTGGACGGCGGAGGTGAACGCCCGCAGCCGCATCAGGTCGAGGTTCACGATGTTGATCCCGATCTTCACGCTGATCAGGTCCGCCGGGGCATCTCGCATGGCGCGAGCGGTGAACGGGTCGAGCAGGGCGCTGCCACCGAGACCGAGGTTGATCAGGTCCACTCCTGCCGCGTTGGCCGCGAGCACCGGCCAGATGGTGGAGGCACTGGCCGCGAATGAGCCGTGGCTGATCGAGCTCCCGTGATGGAGCCACACCCGGCGGTCTCCCCTGTCCACGGCCTGCACCGGTGCGTCCGTGCGGAGCTCGGCCAGCTCGGTGCGCTCGTTGAACGGCAACCAGATCTCGACCTCCTTCTCCCAGTCGGGAAGGTCGTTGAACGCGACGGTGCCCACGGGCCCGGGTCGCAGCTCGGCCGCTCCGGTCGACATGTCCAGCTCGTAGATGTTGCCGCCGTCGACGCTCGCCTGAGCGACCAGCTCACCGTCGATGATCAGGTCATAGACACCGTCGGGACGAGGCGGAGCTCCCACGTAGGCCATCTTCGTCCGGAGCGTGTCCAGCTCGACGACGGTGGCGGCGGTGCGGATGGCGATCCTCACGCCGGATGGCTGAGCCTCTGCCATCGCCAGCTGGCCGTCGGTGCACTGGGCTCGTGCGCTGGCCGGCAGTCGGTGCGGAAGGACGCCGACTTGCGTGGTCTCGAGCTCCAGCGCGCCGCGGACGATCTCGGTCGTGAGCGGGGTGTTGATCATGGAGCAACTGTGTCAGGCCCCGCAATGGTTGTGCACCCCAATTGTCAGCGCGAGGAAGCATAGACGCGGCGTACGACGTCCTCGATGTCTGGCTCCTCGATGGAGAGGTCCCGAACCTCGGCACGCTGGGACACCGCAGCTAATGCCTGCGCAGCCGTCAACTGTTCGGCGTCGAAGGCGAACCGCTGTTGCAACCCGCGCGACTCGCTGCCCAAGTGGGTGGTGCCGGGGACGTCGACCAGGTCGGGCGTCGGCTCAGCCAGGTCGACCACCAGGACCCGCTGGGCACCCACAGTGCGGGAGAGGCCGCCGATGGTGCCGTCGAAGGCCAGCCGACCGTGATCGACGACGAGAACCCGCTCGCAGAGCCGCTCGATGTCGCCCATGTCATGGGTGGTCAGCATCAGCGTCGTCCCGTGCCGTTCACGCTCGTCGACCAGGAACTCGCGCAGCCGCTGCTTGGACAAGACGTCGAGCCCGATCGTCGGTTCGTCGAGGATGACCAGGTCCGGGGAGTGCAGCAGCGCCGCGGACACCTCGGCCCGCATCCGCTGGCCCAACGAGAGCTGGCGAACCGGTGTGGCGAGGTAGTCGGCCATCTCCAGACAGTCGACCAGCTCTTCGGTCCTGGCCTTCTCCTGTGTCTTGGGAAGCCGGTGGATCGAGGCGAGAATGCGAAACGACTCCTCCACCGGAAGGTCCCACCACAGCTGTGAGCGCTGACCGAAGACCACGCCGACCCGGCGGGCCAGCTTCACGCGGTCCTCGACGGGTCGGAGCCCACAGGTCGACACTGTCCCGTTCGTCGGGACCAAGATGCCGCAGAGCATCTTGATCGTCGTGGACTTTCCCGCACCGTTGGCGCCGATGTAGCCGACCGCCTCGCCAGGGTCGATGGTGAACGTCAAGTCATCGACCGCAGTGAGTCGGGTGCGTCGCAGCCCACGTCCGCGCAGCGCGAACTCACGGGTCAGGCCTTGCGTCTCGATGATCGGGCTCATCCGCCCCCTCCTTGGTAGTGACGAAGTCCCCAGCGCCAACACAGCAGGGCCATGCCCCACGCCCACAGCGCAGCGACCGGCGAGCACCAACCGAGCCAGGCGGGCAGCCAGGCCGGTCCGGGCAGGCCGAGCAGTGCTATGACGGGCAGATAGGCCGTGAAGGCCATCGGGAAGAAGAAGCCGAAGACCACTTTCAGCGGACGTGACCAGACGGCGGCCGGCTGGGTGGCGGCGTACCGCCCTCCGTAGACGAACGCGTTGGTCATCTCCGCGCCGTTGATCAGGAAGAACTGCAGACCGGCGGCCCAGACGAACATCGCCGAGAAGATCGCGATCCCACTGACCAGGGCGAGTGAGAGCAGGAGCACCGCAGAGGGCGACCACGCGATGTCGTTGATCACCAGCGCGATGACCAGGGCGGTGAGCCCGACCGCCGCCCGACTGAGTCGCTTGAGGCTGATGTCGCTGGTGATCAGTTGCAGGAGGATCGGCTGCGGCCGGAGATAGAAGACATCGAGGGTGCCTGCGCGCACGTACTTCGTCAGCTCGTCGCAGTGCCCGAAGAGCATGTCGCCGATCGAGAAGCAGAAGTCGGCGAGACCGAAGACGAGCAGGATCTGGGTGAACGTGAACCCACCCAGCTCATGAACGTTGTGGAAGAGCACCCACACTTCGGCCAGCTCGACGAAACCGACCAGGAAGGAGCTGGTCAGGTCGATGCGGAAGTTGGACCGATAGCTGCGCTGGGCGCGCATGCGCGAGGCCAGGATGGCGCGGTAGGGCGCGATCGCGCCGCGTGTCTCAGCCACCCTGCACCTCCAGCTTGCGGCGGCCGGCCGCGGTGAGGAAGTGACCAGCGAGCCAGGTCAGGCCCAGCCAGAAGCATTGCACCCCGACCAGCCGCAGGGAGCCAACCCCGGAGACCCGACCGGAGAGGATGTCGACGGGATACATCAGCATCGACGGGAAGGGAGTCGCCTCGGCGAAGGCGAGCAGCCACGTGGGGAAGAGCCCGATCGGCACGAACAGCCCGGCGAGCAGGCCGGAGACCACCATGTAGAGCGACTGGATGCCGCGCGTCTCGATCAGCCAGAAGCCCGACGTGCCGATGGCGTAGACGACGAGTGCGCCAAGCGTGATCCCCAGGACCACGCTGAGGAAACCGAGCAGGTAGGGCCACGGCGAATCCGGCATGGCCATTCCCACGACCACCACGCCGATGCCGATGCTCGGCAACCCCCGCGGGATCAGGGCGAAGAGGGAGGCGCCGACCTCGCTGGCGACGTGGGAGAGCTGCACGTTCAGCGGCCGCAGGAAGTCGATCGTCACGTCCCCGGACTTGATCCGTTCGGTCAGCTCGCTGCGTCCGTGCAGGTTGACCGACCCGAGGAGACCCTGGGAGAGCCAGATGTAGGCGCTCATGGTGGCCACGTCGTACCCGTTCAGCTCGCCTCCTGCTGCCCGCACCGTGGCAAACAGAATCGCCACCTTCAGGAATCCGAAGGTGGCGTTCGCGACCAGTCCGCCCAGTGCCGCCAGCCGGTACGTCGACTGCTGGCGGAACCCGGACCACACCAGCCGTCGGGTGATCTGGAGGTTCGCGCGCACAAACGCGAGAACTTACTCCGGGGCGCCCCGGAGTACAAGGGGATTATACGTTGAAGCCGAGCGCCCTGAGCTGCTCACGTCCGTCGTCGGTGATCTTGTCCGGACCCCACGGCGGCATCCAGACCCAGTTGATCGCAACGTCGTTGACCAGTCCCTCCAGCGCTGAGTGGGTCTGGTCCTGGATGACATCGGTCAGCGGGCAGGCGGCCGAGGTCAGGGTCATGTCGATGACCGCGTTGCTCTCCTCGTCCACGTGGACGCCGTAGACCAGGCCGAGGTCGACGACGTTGATCCCGAGCTCGGGATCTACGACGTCCTTCATCGCCTCGGTGACGTCGTCCTCGCTCACGGTCGCGGTGCCCACCGGGGCCTCGGGAATGTCAGAGTGGTCAGCCATGGGTTGTCTCCTTCTGGGATCCTTCACTGTCTTCTGCAACCGCCTGGGCCGTCGCATCCTTCCACGCCATCCACGAGAGTAGTGCGCACTTCACCCGCGCCGGAAACTTGGCCACCCCCGCGAAAGCGATCGCATCCTCGAGCACCGCTTCATCGGGTTCGACGTGCCCACGGCTCTGCATGAGCGCCTGGAACGACGTGTGGATCTCCATGGCGTCGGCGAGGCTCTTGCCGATGAGCAGATGCGTCATCACCGACGTGGATGCCTGGGAGATCGAGCAGCCGACGGAGTCGTAGGACACGTCGGAGACGATCGGCCCGTCCGCGGTGTCTTCCATGTGCACCCGCAGGGTCACCTCGTCTCCGCAGGTCGGGTTGACGTGGTGAACCTCCGCCTCGAAAGGGTCTCGGAGGCCCTTGTTGAGCGGGTTCTTGTAGTGGTCGAGGATGATTTCCTGGTAGAGGGAATCGAGATTCTCAGCACTCATTCGTCATTCCCCTCTCAGTCCAGCTTGAAGTAGGACCGGGTGTATTCCAGCGCCTCGATGAAGGCATCCACCTCGGCCGGTGTCGTGTAGAGGTATGACGACATTCGCGTCGAGGACTGGACCCCGAAGCGGGCGTGGGCCGGCTTGGCGCAGTGGTGTCCGGCGCGTACGGCGACACCACGGGCGTCGAGCACCTGCGCAACGTCGTGCGGGTGCACACCGTCCAACTCGAACGAGATCGCTCCCCCACGCAGCGCCGGATCCAGCGGGCCAAGAACCTTCAGGCCCGGCACCGTGGCCAGGCCCCGAAGCGCGTAGGCGGTGATGGCGTGCTCGTGGCGGCGGATGTTGTCCATCCCGATGTGATCGAGGTAGTCGACCGCGGCACCGAGCCCGACCGCCTCGACGATCGGCGGGGTGCCGGCCTCGAACTTGTGGGGGACGCCGGCGTACGTCGAGCGCTCCATCGCCACGGTTTCGATCATCTCGCCCCCACCGAGGAACGGCGGCAGCTGGTCGAGAATCTCGCGCCGCCCCCAGAGCACACCGATACCGGTCGGACCGACCACCTTGTGACCGGTGAAGGCCAGCAGATCAGCGCCGACCTCCTGGACATCGACGGGCATCTGCGGCACAGCCTGGGAGCCGTCGACCACGACGAGGGCGCCCACCTCGTGGGCGCGGCGCGCGATGTCGGCAACCGGGTTGATCGTGCCGAGCATGTTGGAGACCCAGGTCAGTGAGACGACCTTGGTCCGATCGTTGATCAGCTCGTCGATGTTCGACTGGTCCAGCAGCCCGTCGTCGGTGAGGCCGAACCAGCGCAGCGTCGCGCCGGACCGCTCGGCCAACAACTGCCACGGGACGATGTTGGAGTGGTGCTCCATCTCGGTGATGACGATTTCGTCACCCGGACCGATCTTCAGGTCTCCCTGTGCCCACGCGAGGGTGTTCGCCACAAGGTTGAGCGCCTCGGAGGCGTTCTTGGTGAAGATGATCTCGTCCCGCGAGGGCGCGTTGACGAACGACGCGACCCGGTCGCGGGCCGACTCGAATGATTCGGAGGACTCCGCCCCGAGCTGGTGCATGGCCCAGGCCACGTTCGCGTTGTGCCGCTCGAGGTGGTCCACCATCGTGTCGATGACCACCTGCGGCTTCTGCGACGTGTTGGCGCTGTCCAGGTAGACCAGCGCCCTGCCACCCGCGAGCTGTCGCTCGAGGATCGGGAAGTCCTTGCGGATGACCTCCAGCTCGGGGAGGAGTCCGTCCATCAGACGGCAGCCTTCACGTACTTGTCGTAGCCCTCGGACTCAAGCTGGTCGGCCAGCTCGGGGCCACCCTGGTCGGCGATTCGGCCGTTGACGAAGACGTGCACGAAGTCGGGCTTGATGTAGCGCAGGATCCGCGTGTAGTGAGTGATCAGCAGCAGACCCTTGTCGGCGCCCTCGGTGAAGCGGTTGACGCCCTCGGAGACGACCTTCAGCGCGTCGATGTCGAGCCCGGAGTCGGTCTCGTCGAGGACGGCAACCTTCGGGTCCAGCAGCTCGAGCTGGGCGATCTCGTGACGCTTCTTCTCACCGCCGGAGAAGCCCTCGTTGACCGAACGGGTGCTGAAGGACGCGTCCAGGTCGAGCTTCTCCAGGGTGCCGTTGACGTCCTTGACCCAGGTGCGCAGCTTGGGCGCCTCACCGTCGATGGCCGTCTTGGCGGTGCGCAGGAAGTTCGACACCGACACACCGGGCACCTCGACCGGGTACTGCATGGCGAGGAAGAGGCCGGCGCGCGCACGCTCGTCGACAGACATCGCGAGGACGTCCTCGCCGTCGAGGGTCACGGTGCCACCGGTGACGTCGTACTTCGGGTGACCGGCGATGGAGTAGGCCAGCGTCGACTTGCCGGAGCCGTTGGGCCCCATGATCGCGTGGATCTCGCCATCCTTGATGGTCAGGGTGACGCCCTTCAGGATCTCCTTGGGGCCGTCCTCGGTCTTCACCGATACGTGCAGGTCCTTGATCTCCAGCGTGCTCATATCTCTACTTTCTGTGTGCTCAATGTCTGTGGGTCAGGACGGCTTGACGCCGTTGGTGGGCTCGCTGACGTCGACGTAGATGTCGCCGTCGCGCACCTCCACCGCGAAGGTGGAGATCGGCTCGGTCGCCGGCAGCACCGTGGCTTTGCCGGTCTTGAGGTCGAACGTGGAACCGTGCAGCCAGCACTCGATCATGCAGTCGGCCACTTCCCCCTCGGAGAGAGCGACCGCGGCGTGGGAGCAGAGGTCCTGGACGGCGTAGAAGTCATCGTTCTCGCGAGCCACCGCAATCTCGAGGTCACCGAACGTGACCGCGAGTGCTTCGTCATCGGGAACCTCGGAGGCCGCGCAGGCGCGTTCGAACGCCATCAGTTGGTCGCTGCCTCGAAGGGGATGTCGAGCACGTTCTTCTCGAGCTCGTCGGCGACGATGTCGCGCAACTTCTCGTCAAGTGCCTCGACGCCGATCTGACGAATCAGGTCGTTGAAGAAGCCGTGCACGACGAGCCGGCGCGCTTCGTTCTCCTCGATCCCGCGCGAGCGCAGGTAGAAGAGCTGGTTGTCGTCGAAGCGCCCGGTGGCCGAGGCGTGACCGGCGCCCTCGATCTCACCGGTCTCGATCTCCAGGTTCGGAACCGAGTCGGCCTGGCAGCCATCGGTGAGCACGAGGTTGCGGTTCTCCTCGTAGGTGTTGATGCCGGCGGCGACCTTGCGGATGAGCACGTTCCCGATCCACACGGTGTGAGCGCCCTCGCCCTGGAGAGCGCCGCGGTAGTTGGCGTTGCTGTTGGTGTGTGGCGCGTCGTGGTCGACGTACAGGTGATGCTCGATGTGCTGTCCCTCGTCGGCGAAGTAGAGGCCGAGCATGTTCGCCGAACCTCCGGGGCCGTCGTAGTGCACGTTGCTGTCCATGCGGACCACGTCGCCGCCGACCGAGATCGCGGCGTGCTTGTACTCCGCGTCCCGGCCCACGACAGCCTCGTGGTGGGTCAGGTGCACGGCGTCGTCGGCCCAGTCCTGCAGCGAGACGACAGTGACGCGGGCTCCGTCACCCACGGCGACCTCGACGACCTGGGCCATCGAGGCGCTGCCGGTGTGGCGCAGCACTACGACTGCCGACGAGTGGGCACCGAAGCGCAGCGGGATGTGGCCGGCTTCGGTCACGCCCGCGTCCTTGCCGACGAGGTCCACGATGACCGGCTCGGCGATCTCGAGGTCCGAGGGCACGTCCACGAGCAGTGTGGAAGGGACCTCGGAGAGCACGCGGGCCCCGAAGCGGGTGTTCGGCACCAGGCCGCTGATGCCGCGCAGGCCACGGGCCTCCTCACCGGAGACATTCGCGATCCGCACCCCTTCGGGCGTGTTCCAGCTCGTCTCTGTGGTGCTTGCCTGGAACTCGGCGTCCGCGGCCAGCCCCCGGAGGCGCTTGAGCGGGGTGAACCGCCAGATCTCCTCGCGTCCGTTCGGAGCAGGGTGGTCGTTCACATCGAGCGACCCCTCGGGGTGCAGGTGCGAGGACACCTTCTCGGCCTCGAGGGCCGAGGTCACATTGTCAGCAGTAACAGTCACTTCCAGGCTTTCTGTTCAACGTCGATCAGGATCAGGGCAAGGACAGGTCAGCCCACTGCGCCTTCCATCTGCAGCTCGATGAGCCGGTTCAGCTCGAGGGCGTACTCCATCGGCAGCTCCTTGGCAATCGGCTCGACGAAGCCGCGCACGATCATCGCCATCGCCTCTTCCTCGGACATGCCGCGCGACATCAGGTAGAACAACTGGTCTTCGGAGACCTTCGAGACCGACGCCTCGTGACCCATGGACACGTCGTCCTCGCGGATGTCGACGTAGGGGTAGGTGTCTGACCGGCTGATCTGGTCGACCAGGAGCGCGTCACACAACACGTTGGACTTCGAGCCGTGCGCGCCCTCGTTGATCTGGATCAGACCGCGGTACGACGACCGCCCACCGCCGCGGGCCACCGACTTCGACAGGATCGAGGATGAGGTGTTCGGAGCCGCGTGCACCATCTTGGCGCCGGCGTCCTGGTGCTGTCCCTCGCCCGAAAAGGCGATGGACAGGGTCTCACCCTTGGCGTGTTCGCCCATCAGGTAGATCGCGGGGTACTTCATGGTGACCTTGGAACCGATGTTCCCGTCGACCCACTCCATGGTGGCGCCGGCCTCGCAGGTGGTGCGCTTGGTGACGAGGTTGTAGACGTTGTTCGACCAGTTCTGGATGGTCGTGTAGCGGCAGCGACCACCCTTCTTCACCACGATCTCGACGACTGCGGAGTGCAGTGAGTCCGAGGAGTAGATCGGGGCCGTGCAGCCCTCGACGTAGTGCACGTAGGCATCCTCGTCGACGATGATCAGGGTGCGCTCGAACTGGCCCATGTTCTCGGTGTTGATCCGGAAGTAGGCCTGCAGCGGGATGTCCACGTGGACGCCCGGCGGCACGTAGATGAACGAACCGCCTGACCAGACCGAGGTGTTCAGCGCGGAGAACTTGTTGTCACCGACCGGGATGACGGTGCCGAAGTACTCCTTGAACAGCTCCTCGTGCTCCTTGAGCGCGGTGTCGGTGTCGACGAAGATGACACCCTGCTCCTCGAGGTCCTCGCGGATCGAGTGGTAGACGACCTCCGACTCGTACTGAGCGGCGACACCGGCGACCAGGCGCTGCTTCTCCGCCTCGGGGATGCCGAGCTTGTCGTAGGTGTTCTTGATGTCCTCGGGGAGGTCCTCCCACGAGGTCGCCTGCTTCTCGCTGGAGCGGACGAAATACTTGATGTTCTCGAAGTCGATCCCGCTGAGGTCGGCGCCCCACTGGGGCAGCGGCTTGCGCCCGAAGAGCTTGAGGCCCTTGAGTCGCATGTCGAGCATCCACTGCGGCTCGTTCTTCTTCGAGGAGATGTCGCGCACGACCTCCTCGTTCAGGCCACGGGTCGCGGTGGCCCCTGCCTCATCCGAGTCGGACCAGCCGAACTGGTAGCGCCCGATCCCTTCGAGCTCCGGGTTCCGCTCGTCAATGCTGGGGGTGGCAGTCATGGAGACTCCTCGCGGTTGTCGTATCGATGGGTCTGGTTCGAAATCTTGGGGGTGTTGGGGATGCTGGTGGTGCAGACACCGTCGCCGTGGGCGATGGTGGCCAGACGCTGGACGTGGCGCCCGAGCACCTCGCCGATCGCTTCGGTCTCGGCCTCGCAGAGCTGCGGGAACTCTGCGGCGACGTGGGAGACAGGGCAGTGCTGTTGGCACAACTGGTCACCCATCGGGAGGGTGCGCACTGCGGCCGCGTAGCCGCCGCGGGTGAGCACCTCGGCCAGCACCTCGGCCGGCGTGAGCTCGGGCTGCGCTTCGGCGATCACCGCGAAGTCCTCGGCGATGAAGTCGGCACGACGCCGGGCGAACGCGACGACCGCTTCCTCGCCACCGTTCTCGGAGAGGAAGCGAAGCGCCTCCACGGCGAGTGTGTCGTACTGATGGTCGAGTCCGTCGCGGCCCGACGCGGTGAGTGAGAAGACCTTGGCGGGTCGACCACGACCACGCGAGCCATAGACACGCTGGTCGCGTGCCTCGACGATGCCTTCCTCCGCCAGGTGGTCCAAGTGGCGGCGTACGGCGGCCGGGGTGAGTTCGAGCTCCTCCGCGAGCGACGCGGCCGTGGAGGGGCCGCTCTCCAGGATCGTGCGGACCACGCGCCCACGCGTCGGAGCATCCCCCTCAGGGGACGTCATGACGCGTCGATTCGCGGGCCGGCTGATTTGCACAACACAAGTGTGACGTTAATGGAGTGCGACAATCAAGCAAGGGTCGCCTAAGTCGCGTTGGTGACTCAGTCCTGGGTGCGGATCCGGAAGGTCCGAATGGCCAGCGGTGCCACGACCGCAGTGATCGCGATGGTCCAGATGAAGGTGGTCAGGACCGGGTGGTGCAACGGCAGGGCCGCGCCGTCGGCCACCGGGGTTGTGTTGCCCCACAACTCGCGGACCGCCTGGACCAAGGATGAGATCGGGTTCCACTCCGCGATCGTGCGCAGCCACGAAGGCATGTTCTCCGTCGGCGCGAACGCGTTGGACAGGAACGTGATCGGGAACATGGTCGTGAACATGACGCCGTTCACGGCCTCGACCGAGCGCATCTTCGAGCCAACCCAGATTCCGATCCAGATCATCGCGAAGCCCCACAGCAGCAGGAGAAGGTATGCGAGCCCCGCCTCCAGGACGTTGGTGCGGATCCGCCAGCCGATGAGTAGGCCGGTCAGGGACATGACCACGAGCCCGATGCTGGAGTGCAGCAGGCTGGAGATGCTCCGCCCGACGAGCACGGCGGCCGGGTTGATCGGCAGCGATCGCATCCGGTCGACGATCCCCTTCTCGATGTCGGCGGTCAGCCCGACGGCGACGATGAAGGAGGAGAAGGCGACGGTCTGGCCCATGATTCCGCCGAGCAGCCACTCGCGGTAGCCCGAGGGGGCGCCGGTGGCGATGGAGCCGCCGAAGACGAACGCGAAGAGCATCACGAACATCACCGGTTGAATGGTGACGTCCATCAGCATTTCGGGCATCCGCTTGATGTGGATCAGATTGCGTCGCACGATCACCAAGGACTGCCGCAGCAGGCCGATGTCGCGGATCTCCGGGCGGGCAATGGCACTCATGAGACGAGCTCCTCGTCGGGCGTGTCGTCGGCCGCAGCGGCAGTCTCGGCTCGGTGTCCGGTCAAGTGAAGGAAGACGTCGTCGAGGCTCGGACGCTTGAGACCGAGGTCGTCGAGCTCGATCTCGCTGTCGGTGAAGACCGAGGCGATCCGGGTCATGTCGGCGAGCCCGTTGGCCGGAGCGGTGAGCTGGCGCGACGCCTCATCGACGTGCACCTCGCTGACCTGTCCGCGCAGCAGGTGTTCGGCCGCGCCGAGGTGGGCCACGTCGGAGACCGTGACCACCACAGCGGCGGCCCCGGACCGGTCCTTTAGCTCAAGGGGCGTGCCTTCCGCGATCACCTTGCCGTGGTCAATCACCACGATCCGGTCAGCGAGCTGGTCCGCCTCCTCGAGGTACTGCGTGGTCAGCAGCAGCGTAGTGCCCTCCCGCACGAGCTCCCGCAGGACCTCCCACAGCTCGACCCGGCTGCGCGGGTCGAGTCCTGTGGTCGGCTCGTCGAGGAACAGCACCGGCGGGGTCGCGATCAGGCTGACCGCGAGGTCGAGGCGTCGCCGCATGCCTCCCGAGTAGGTCTTCACGATCCGGTCGGCGGCTTCGGTGAGTGAGAAGCGCTCGAGGAGATCGTCACCGGCGGTCCGGATGTAGGCCGACGAGAGGCCGTAGAGGCCCCCGATCAGACGGAGATTCTCCCGGCCGGTGAGCAGCTCGTCGACGGTGGCCGCCTGGCCGGTCAGGCCCATGCTGCGCCGGACCATCGCCGGCTCGCGGATCACGTCGTGCCCGGCGACCCGGGCGGTGCC
>JAKDNC010000691.1 GCA_030452025.1 Nocardioides sp.
GTGATTGCATCAGACATCCGCACCGACCGGAGGTGGGTCGACTTCCGCGAGGTCGCGTTGGACCACGGACTGGGCTCCTGCTGGTCCACGCCGATCCTTGACGTCGAGCGTGGGGTGGTGCTGGGCACGTTTGCCGTGTACCACCAAGAGCCATGGACGCCCGAGGCCGGTGCAGCGGACCTGGTGCTGCGCCTGACCCACGTCGCGGGTGTGGCCATCGGAACCGCAGCACTGCACGGCGAGCTGGTGGAGAGCGAAGCTCGCTTTCGCCGCACGTTCGAGAGCACCGGCGTCGGCATTGCACTGGTCGGAGGCGACGGCAGTGTCCATCAGGCCAACGAGGCGCTTGCGCGGATGGTCGAGGGCCCCGTCTCCGGACGATCGCTCGCGGACATTCTCCACCCTGACGATGCGCGCGATGTCCAAGCTGCCATGTCGAGGGCGCTGTGTGACAACGCCGGCGAACGTCTCCCAGCGGCCGAGGTCCGCATCATGGTTGGCGGGTCCGATCGACTCTGGGCTGCCCTCAGCGGTTCGCTCATCCGTGCCCAACAAGGCCGTCAAGGCTATTTCTGTATCGAGCTCTTCGACCTGACTGAACGTCGCCGAATGGCCAAGGAGCGCCACGAGCGGGCCGCCGCCGAGGCTGCGGATCGGGCCAAGAGCGACTTGTTGGCTCTGGTCAGTCATGAGCTCCGGACCCCGCTGACCGCTGTCATCGGCTTCGCTCAGCTGCTCGACAGGCGGGAGCTCGCGCCCGACCAGCAGCGTGAGGGCATCACCCACATTCTCGATGCCGGGCACCACGTGCTGCGTCTGATCAACGACCTCATCGACCTCACGGGAGCCGAGACAGGTCAGTTGCGCCTCACCCTCGAACCGGTGTCGCTGAGCGAAAGTGTTGAAGAAGCGACCGAGATGCTCGCTGGTCTGGCGAGTGAGGGACGGATCGACCTACACCTGGATGTGCCAGCCACTGCGAGGTGGGTGATGGCCGATCGTCACCGCCTCCGTCAAGTTCTCCTCAACCTGGTGGGCAACGGCATCAAGTTCACCTCGCCGGGAGGCACCGTGGCTGTGAGCGTGGGTCCCGGCTCGATCATCGTGAGCGACACCGGCCCCGGGATCGCGCCTGACCAGATCGAGCACCTCTTCACGCCGTTCCACAGGGCAGGCGACACTGGTGCAGAGGGGTCAGGCCTGGGACTGGCGCTCTCCCAGCGGCTGACGGTGGCGATGGGGGGAGACCTCTCGGTGTCGAGCGAGCCGGGTCAGGGGACGTCTGTCCGAGTTGAGCTGCCGTCGGCCGCGGCGAGGGGCGACGCGGCGAAGGGTGACGGACTGACGATTCCGCGCACGGGCCGTGCGCCGCGCGGCGAGATTCTCTATGTCGAGGACGATCCGGTCAGCCAACAGCTCTTCGTCTCGGCTCTCGCCTGTTGGCCTGACGTCACGGTCGATGTTGCCGACACTCTCGCCGGGGCTCGAGAGTCGCTGAGCGCCAGCGCGCCGGACGTACTCGTCCTCGATGTCGAGCTGCCGGACGGCAACGGGTGGGAGCTCCTGCGTGCCCTATCCGAGGAGGGCGCAACACAAGCTTCGGGCGTTGTCGTGGTGACGGCGGGGAACGGCGTGCCGCCCAAGGACCTCAAGCCCGTCGAGGTTCTTGGGAAACCCCTGCTCATCGATGCGCTTCTGGAGACCATCGGCCGCCGACTGGTCAGCCACGCACAGACGTGACCGAGGCTAAGGTCTCGAGGAAGACATCGATGTCCATGGGCTTGGCCAGACACGCGTCTGCGCCTGCGAGCAGCGCTCGATCGAGGTCGTCGGCGCTGGTGACGCCGGTCAGTGCCACCACGGCAACTGAGTCGTAGGAAGCATCTGCCCGGATCGAGCTGATCAGGCGGTAGCCGCTGTCGCAGTCCTGCCCCAGGAGGAGGTCGGTCACGACGACGGACGGCGTGGGTCCCTGGCTGAGCAGCTCCAGGGCACCGGACACATTGCGACTCGTCCGCACTCGGTGATCGGCGGACTCCAGGAGCATGCGCAGCAGCTCTAGGCCGTTCGGGTCGTCGTCGACTGCGATCACGTCCATCGTCTCCACCTCCCTCACCGACTCACGCTATGCGGCCCAGCGCTCTCTCGGATGGTGCATCTGCACCATCCGAGACCGATGCGAACAGCGCTGTCGGAGTGCATCTGAGTGCTCATAACGTGGGCAGCACCATCCGGTATCCGA
>JAKDNC010000692.1 GCA_030452025.1 Nocardioides sp.
CCCCCCCCCCCCCCCCCCCCCCGGGGGGGCGGGGCCCCCCGCTGGGCGCCCCGCCCCCCCCCGGCCCCCACAATTTACCTCTGCCGCGGCGCGGGTGGCCACCCGTTGTGGGTGTCAACCGGCGCCTTGTCTTTGCCGACCCGGCGTGACCGTGCGCGGGGCAGCGGAAGCCCGGTGCACTTTCGCGCCGGGTCAGCGAGGGAGGTAGTCATGTTCGAGGCCGTCGAAGGCATGCTCGTCGAGCACGCCGCGATCGAGGAGCAACTCGCCGCGCCAGAGACCCACGCCGACCAGCGGCTGGCCAAGACCCTCAACCAGCGCTACGCCGAGCTCTCCTCGATCATCCGAACGTGGCGCGAGTGGCACCGGATGGGTGAGGACATCGAGGCAGCCCTCGAGCTGGCCGGTGAGGACCCCGCGTTCGCCGAGGAAGCCGATGGGCTGACCACGCAACGCCATGACGTCGAGGAGCGCCTGCGCCAGTTGCTGGTGCCACGCGAGGCCAACGACGCCAAGGACGCCCTGCTCGAGGTGAAGTCGGGGGAGGGTGGTGAGGAGTCGGCGCTCTTCGCCGGCGACCTGCTGCGGATGTACACGCGCTACGCCGAGCACCGGGGCTGGAAGACCGAGATCCTCGACGCCACTGAGTCGGACCTGGGCGGCTACAAGAGCGTGACCCTCGCGGTGAAGGCGAAGGGCACCCCGGACCCGGGCGAGGCGCCCTACGCCCAGCTGAAGTTCGAGGGCGGGGTCCACCGCGTGCAGCGGGTGCCGGTCACCGAGTCCCAGGGACGGGTGCACACGTCCGCGGCCGGCGTGCTCGTCATGCCCGAGGCAGAGCAGATCGATGTCAGCATCGACGAGAACGACCTGCGCATCGACGTCTTCCGCTCCAGCGGCCCCGGAGGGCAGAGCGTCAACACCACTGACTCCGCGGTCCGGATCACCCACGCCCCGACGGGCATCGTGGTGAGTTGCCAGAATGAGAAGTCCCAGCTGCAGAACAAGGAGTCCGCCCTGCGGATCCTGCGCGCGCGACTCCTGGCCGCGGCCGAGGAGGAGGCCAGCGCCGAGGCCAGCGAGGCTCGGAAGTCCCAGATCCGCACCGTTGACCGCTCCGAGCGGATCCGCACCTACAACTATCCCGAGAACCGGATCTCCGACCATCGCACCGGTTTCAAGGCCTACAACCTCGACACCGTCCTGAACGGTGAGCTCGACGCCGTGATCGACAGCTGCGTCCAGACTGACCTCGCCGACCGGCTCGAGGCGCTCGAGCAGTGATCGCCCCGATGGGGACCCTCCAGCGGCTGCGCAGCGCCATCGGCACCCTGCGTGAGGCGGGCGTGGCCAGTCCCGAGTACGACGCCGCGGAGCTGCTCGCGTTCGTCCTCGGCACCACGCGGGGCCGGCTTCAGCTCGACCCCCCGGTGATGGACGCCCGGCAGGCGGAGTCCTACGGCGCCCTGGTCGAGCGGCGTGCCCTGCGCGAACCACTGCAGCACCTCACCGGATCGGCTGCCTTCCGCTACGTCGAGCTCCAGGTCGGCCCCGGCGTCTTCGTGCCGCGACCCGAGACCGAGCTGCTCGCCGGATGGGCGATCGAGGAAGCCGCAGGGCGTCCGGATCCCGTCGTGGTCGATCTGTGCACCGGGTCCGGGGCGATCGCGCTCTCCGTGGTCCACGAGGTCCCCGGCGCCCGTGTGCACGCGGTCGAGCTGGACGGATCCGCGCACGCCTGGGCTCAGCGCAACCTCGAGGGGACCGGGGTCGACCTGCGCCACGGGGACATGGCTGACGCGTTCGACGACCTGGCCGGCGCTGTCGACGTGGTGGTCGCCAACCCGCCGTACATCCCGCTCGAGGCATGGGAGTCGGTGGCCGCCGAGGCTCGCGACCACGACCCGCACCTGGCACTCTTCTCCGGCGACGACGGACTGGTGGCGATGCGGGTGCTGGAGCAGCGGGCGGCGTACCTCCTCAAGCCGGGGGGAGTGGTCGGTGCCGAGCATGCCGACCTCCAGGGTGACTCTGCGCCCGCAGTGTTCACCGCCGCGGGACGGTGGAGCGACGTGCGGGATCATCTCGATCTGGCAGGTCGTCCGCGTCACGTGACCGCCCGACTGGCACAGTGATCTCCGTGAAGTACGCGACTGGCGACCAGACCGAGGCCGAATCAGCCATCGAGGCGGCGACCCTCGAGGTTCGCCGTGGCAACCTCGTGGTGATGCCGACCGACA
>JAKDNC010000693.1 GCA_030452025.1 Nocardioides sp.
TCAGACGCTGCTCCTGGCCGAGGGGCAGCGTGCGACCACCCTCGAGGCGGTCGCGTCCGAGGCGGGCGTCTCCAAAGGCGGCCTGCTGTACCACTTCCGGTCCAAGGATGCCCTGGCAGAGGCCCTGATCGACCGGCTCGACGAGCTGGTCGACGAGGACCGGGAGGAGATGCGGAGGGCCGAGGACGGCCCGTCGCACTATTACGTGCGCACCTCGGTGTGGACGGACTCCCCGCTGGACCGGGCCCTGATCGCGGTGGCCCAGCTCGCCCAGGAATCCCATGCCGGCGCCCGCGCGGCGATGGCCCGGGCCCGCGACGGCTGGCTCGAGCTCATCGTCGAGGAGGTCGCCCACCTGCCGACCGCCCGCGCGATCCTGCTCATCGGCGACGGGCTCTACTTCGATGCCGCGCTCACCGGCGGCGACCACGCCGATGCCGCGCACTTCGGGCCCGATGAGCTGATGCCGGTGATCGGCCACCTCCTCGACAGCGCCCCGCACTGAGTCCCCGCGCGACCGAGCGGTCGCGCTGCCGCGAAGTGCTCGCGCCCCGGCCCGCCGAACGGTAGCGTCAGAAGCGGCGACTCCCGCCAGGAACGGTCTCCGAGGAGGACAGCGATGAGCATCAAGGACGAGGACATCACCACCACCGGACCCACCGGCGGTGAGGGCACGGCCGACGGCGGCGCGAACCCTGACGGCCACGACGGTGGCGCTGACGGCACGGCCGGTGGCGAGGGCACGGCCGACGGCGGTGCGAACCCGCACGGCCACGACGGTGGTGCGGACGGCACTGCATGAGCGACAGCGTGTCGTCGGCGGAGCGCGGAGCGGGCGACCGCCCCGCGCTCCGTCGTCTCACCGGGATGTCCGGGCAGCAGTTCGCCCAGGAGCACTGGGGCGAGCGACCCCTGGTGACCCGCAGCGCGGGCGGTGTCGACGACCTCTTCAGCGCGGAGGCGGTCGACGAACTGATCGCGGGCCGGGGTCTGCGCACCCCGTTCGCGCGCATGGCCGTCGAGGGCGAGGTGCTCGCCCCCTCGCTCTTCACGTCCTCCGGCGGGATCGGCGCTGAGGTGAACGATCAGCTGGACTCCGCGAAGATCCTCGCGCAGATCGCCGCCGGGGCCACCCTGGTGCTGCAGGGCCTGCACCGCACCTGGGAGCCGATCGCCGCCTTCACCCGCGACCTGGTCCGCGACCTGGGGCACCCCGCCCAGGTCAACGCTTACATCACCCCCGCCTCCTCCCGCGGGTTCGACCCGCATTACGACACCCATGACGTCTTCGTCCTGCAGATCGCCGGGAGCAAGCGCTGGACCATCCACGAGCCGGTCCATCCCCACCCGCTGGCCGACCAGCCCTGGACCGACCACCGCGACGCCGTCGCCACAGCCGCACAGCGCCCGCCCCACCTCGATCAGGTCTTCGAGCCGGGGGACGTGCTCTACCTGCCCCGCGGCTGGCTCCACTCGGCGGTGGCCCAGGGCGGCACCTCGATCCACCTCACCATCGGGCTGCGCGCCACCACCCGCCACGACCTGCTCACGACCCTCCTGGCCCGCGCCGGAGAGGATCCGGAGCTGCGCCGCTCCCTGGCGCTGGGCGTGGACTTCACCGATCCCACCTCCCTCGTCGAGGACCTGGCGGCGACCGTCACCGCCGCCCACGCCCTGCTGGAGGAGGCCCAGCCCGAGCAGCTCGCCCCGCAGATGCACCGCG
This sequence comes from Nocardioides sp., assembly GCA_030452025.1. Lineage (GTDB taxonomy): Bacteria > Actinomycetota > Actinomycetes > Propionibacteriales > Nocardioidaceae > Nocardioides. Next base: position 1,724 of record JAKDNC010000693.1, read on the forward strand.
CCCACGCCGCGGCCACCCGCCCCGCACCGGTGCGACCGCTGGCCACGATCGACGCCATCGCGGCGCTCACCGGCGACCAGCTGCTCACCTGGCGCACCGGTCTCGACGAACGGATCGAAGAGGACGAGCAGAACATCCGCCTCCGGCTGCGCACGACGACTCTGACCCTGCCCGCGGAGGCCGCTCCCGCCGTCCGTGCCCTCCGCGCGGCGCCCTGCCGCGCCGGGGAGCTGCCAGGACTCGACGCCGAGTCGTCCCTGGTGATCGCCCGGCGCCTGCTCCGTGAGGGCGTGGTGGTGCCGACGTGAGGGGCGTGCGCCGATGACGGTCCCCGACGATGGCGCCGCCGTGCACGCCGAGGATGAGGGCACCGACTGGGCCCCGTGCAGCGACCGCTCCCGCGAGCGCGGCGACGATCTCGGCGCGACCGGCGGGCTCGGTCACCGCTGGCTGCTGGTCGAGATCGACGGAGCCTGGGGGCCCCACGCCTTCCTCGACTCCGCGCTGGACAC
>JAKDNC010000694.1 GCA_030452025.1 Nocardioides sp.
CGTGGGCCGTGTCTCGCCCGGCGTCGACGGCGTCGTTGTGCCAGCCCAGGACCGCCTGGCCGACCAGGACCGTGGCCAGCACCAGTGCGGTTTCCTCGGCGCTCCGTCCGGCGAGGGCGGCAGAGCCGGTCACGACCAGGGTGACCAGGAGGCCCTGACGTAGATGCGCGGCACGGGCGAGAGCGACAGGGAGGGTGCGGCGCAGCTCGAGTCGGGCCGTACGGGCTGGCCGGGTTCTCATCGACGGCATAGGCCGAAGTATTGACCAGACACCGGTCCTTGGGGCTGATTCCAACCGGAGTGTGGACGGATCCGGCAATTCGTCGCGGCTACCTTCGGGTCGTCCGCGCCGCGGCGCGGACCGTGTGGAGGGCTACGGCGGCGCACGGCAGCACGTGGAGAGTCGGACCTCCCGGGCGTGTCCCGGTGCCGGCCAACTCCTTGCCCACCACAACGAACATGGATCTGTCAAGCCCGGATTGGGCATCTGACCTGCGAAAACGCGTCAAGAGCACTCCCAGAACCGTGTTAGACTGGTCACCTAGGAAGGGGTACTTGGCACATGACATTTACCGTGGGCGAAACGGTTGTTTACCCAAATCACGGAGCAGCGGTCATCGAGGAGATCGAGACCCGCACGATCAAGGGGGAGGACAAGGAGTATCTCGTCCTCCGCATTGTGGCCCAGCAGGATCTGGTGGTTCGGGTTCCGGCCTGCAACCTCGACTTGGTCGGCGTTCGCGACGTCGTGGACAAGGAGGGGCTCGACCGTGTGTTCGACGTCCTCCGCGCCGCGCACGTCGAGGAACCGACCAACTGGTCCCGCCGCTACAAGGCAAACCTCGAGAAGTTGCACTCAGGTGATGTGATGAAGGTGGCTGAGGTCGTGCGCGACCTCTGGCGCCGCGAGCGGGATCGGGGCCTGTCGGCCGGTGAGAAGAGGATGCTGGCGAAGGCCCGCCAGATCCTGGTCTCCGAGCTGGCGCTGGCTGAGCGCACCAACGAGGACAAGGCAGAAGCAATCCTGGACGAGGTCCTGGCTTCCTGAGCCGTGTCTTTTCATGACCAGAACCCCCGGGAGACCGGGGGTTCTGGTCATTTGAGGTCAGATGATCAGGGCGGTGGCGATCGCGGCGACACCTTCGCCGCGGCCGGTGAGACCCAGCCCGTCGGTGGTGGTCGCCGAGACCGACACCGGCGCGCCGACCACCCCGGAGAGGACCTGCTCGGCCTCAATGCGACGGGCGCCCAGACGGGGCCGGTTGCCGATCACCTGGATCGCCACGTTGCCGACCTCGAACCCGGCCCCGCGGACCCGTCGTACTGTCTCGCCGAGCAGAGCCGCGCCGGACGCGCCGGCCCATTCCGGGGCCGACGTACCGTAGTTGGTACCCAGATCACCCAGGCCAGCGGCGGAGAGCAGCGCGTCACACGCAGCATGGGCGGCCACGTCAGCATCTGAGTGTCCGTCGAGCCCGGCAGGCTCGTCGGGCCAGGACAGGCCGGCCATCATCATCGGCCGTCCCTCGGCGAACTTGTGGACGTCGGTGCCGATGCCGGTGCGGGGGGTTTGGGTCACGAGACGATCATGCCTGAGACGATGAGGACTGTGACGATGACCCGAGGAGTCTGGTCAGCCGCCGGTGCGGTGGCCGGCGTGGCCGGGCTGGCCGTGAGCCACGCCGCCACGATGGCCCTCACGCTGCGTTCCTCGCCGCTGGTCAGCGTCGCCGAATCAGTTACCGATCTGGTTCCCGGTGTGGTGGCGGAGCGCGTGATCGAGGTCTTCGGGTCGAACGACAAGCCGTTCCTGATCCTGGTTGTCTCACTGGTGATGCTGGCCCTGACGACGTACGCCGGCAGGCTGGCCGAGCGGTCCTGGTGGAAGCCGCTGATCGTCTTCGTGGCGATGGGCGCAATCGCCTTGGTCGCGGTGCTGACCCGGTTCGACGCGCAGGGTCTCGACGCTGTCCCGGTGCTCGCCGGCACGGTCACCTGGATCGTGGTGCTCTCCTTCCTCACCGACATGCTCCACCGGAACGCCTCCGAGCAGGGCACCCACGCAGAGGGACGTTCGCGTCGTCAGTTCCTGATCGCCTCCGGCGTGTTCACCCTGGCCAGCCTCGGTGTCGGGGTCTTCGGGTCGAAGTTCGGAGCCAAGCGACGCCACGTCGACAAGTCCCGCCGGCTGTTGAACCTCCCGGTCAAGGCCCGCCCGGCCCCCACGGGGGT
>JAKDNC010000695.1 GCA_030452025.1 Nocardioides sp.
CAACCCCGACCGCACCGCGCCGTCGATGTTCGAGCCGGTGCACGGCTCCGCACCCGACATCGCCGGGCAGCAGAAGGCGGACCCCACCGCGGCGATCCTGTCCGGGGCCCTCCTGCTCGACCACCTCGGGCACGCCGAGGCGGCTGCTGCGATCGAGCACGCGGTCCTGGCCGACCTGTCGTCCCGCGCGCCCGGTGCCGCACGCACCACCAGCCAGGTCGGCGACGCGATCGCCGCACGGGTGTAACACGGCATGGCCAGGGATTGGAACGCCGCGGGATACACGGCTCTGCCACTACCCCACGTCCAATGGGGCGCGCGCACATTGGCGCGGCTGCCCCTGAACGGCGACGAATACGTGCTCGACGCTGGCTGCGGGCCGGGACGCGACACGCTGGCATTGCTCGCACGGGTGCCTCGGGGACGCATTGCTGCTGTCGACGCGTCACCGCAGATGTTGGCCGAGTTGCGCAGCCGCGTGACAGAGAAGTCGGACCGGCTGGAAGTGATCCAAGCGGATCTCACGCAGCCGTTACCGCTTCGTGAGCGTGTGGACGCCATCTTCAGTGTGGCGACGTTCCACTGGATCACCGATCATGAGGCCCTGTTCGACAACCTGGCGAGCGCCCTGAACCAAGATGGCAGGCTAGTCGCAGAGTGCGGCGGCCGCGGCAATATCTCCTCCATCCACCGGGCGGCAGACGAGGTGCTGGGTCGCCCCGGCGAGATGTGGGAGTTCCCAGCTGAGGACGAGACGTCGCGGCGGTTGCAACAGGCGGGGTTCCGGGACGTCCACGTCCGGCTGCGACCTGACCCCGTGCACATCGAACAATTCGAGGTGTGGTTGGACTATCTGCGCGTGGTTGTCCTCGGTGGGTATCTCGACGCCATGCCTGCCGCAGAGCAAGAGGCGTTCGTGAGAGCGGTTGCGGCCCAGCTCCCCGACCAGGTCGTCGACTACGTACGTCTGGAGCTGTCTGCACGGCGGTAATCCCTACGGCAAGTGTGATGGCCACCCGCCGGCGTGATCGGCTGGTGGCCATCGACTCATGAATCCGCGGGGGCCTCTTCAAGGCGCAGAGCGCTGGCCGGGCAGCTCTCGACTGCATCTTCGACCTGCTCTAGCAGTTCCGAGCTGACGGCAGTGCCTTGTGTCGCCACAACGTGGCCATCTTCGTCAAGTGCGAAGAAGTCAGGTGCCAGAGCCTCGCACATCCCGAAGCCCTGGCAGGCCGACGTGTCAATCACAACTCTCATCTCACGCCCTCCGTTGTTCTCCCGTCGTGACCCGTCGTGACCGACAGGTGCTCCAGGTTGCGGAACACGAGGTTGGGGACGATGGTGAAATCCTGGTCATCAACAAGCCGAACGTCAGGGATGAGGTTGGCCATCGTCTCGAGCATGATCTTCATCTCGAGTCGCGCCAGTGGAGCCCCGATGCACAGGTGGACCCCCTTGCCGAAGGAGAGGTGTGCACGGGCGCCCTCACGAGCGACGTCGAACGTGTTCGGGTCCTCGAACTTGTCGGGGTCGCGGTGCCCTGCGGCGAATGCAAGGAGCAGTTGGGCACCTGCCGGGATCGTGATGCCGCCGATTTCTACCTCACGCTTGGTCACCCGTCGGTGCCCAAGGATCGGTGGGTCGAAGCGCAGCATTTCTTCGACCGCATTGGGGATCAAGCTTCGGTCGGCCACCAGTCGCTGCCACTGGTCGGGGTGACCGAGCAGGTGTCGCAGTCCGGTTCCCATGGCGGCTGTCGTGCTGTCGTGGCCGGCAAGGGCGATCGCGTAGACGATGCGCACCAGATCGAGGCGCTCAAACTCGGGTTGATCGGCCGCATAGGCGATGAGGTCCGAGGTGAAGTTTTCAGCCGGGTCGGCTTCGAGCATGGCTACGTGTGCGTCGCAGTAGTCCCAAAAATTCTTGATCGTCTCGGCGACCTCGACCTGCTCATCGTTCGGGAGCCTTCCGTAGGTCAGCTGCACTCTGCGCGTGCACCATCCCTTGACCATGTCCCAATCCGACTCGGGGAAGCCAAGAAGAGAGAAGCCGGCATAACCTGGCAGCGGCACCGCCAGACCGCTCATCAGGTCCGCTTCGTCCTGGGCCGCGATTTCCTCGATGAGTCCGGAGGCGATTTCACGCAGCACCGGCTCCATCGCTGCGATACGTCTCGGTGTCAGTGCCTTGAGTACTGCCTTGCGCATGGGGG
>JAKDNC010000696.1 GCA_030452025.1 Nocardioides sp.
TCTCCGCCGACGCATTTGCCGTCGTCGGAGAAGACGTTGACCTTCGCGCGGGAGCGGTGCATCAGGCCGAGCTCGGCGAGTTCCTCGCCCTGGAGGCCACGGGTGACCGCCCCGACGGGGTGTACGTCGACCAGGCCGGCCGTGCGGCCAAGCTCATGGACACGTTCTGCGTTCTCGGCAGTGTCGGTCACCGGGCTGGTGTTCGCCATCGCGAGGACAGCGGTGAACCCACCGACTGCGGCGGCTCGGGACCCGGTCAGGATCGTCTCGGCATCCTCACGTCCCGGTTCGCGCAGGTGGGTGTGCAGGTCCACGAGACCGGGGAGCGCCACGAGGCCATCGGCGTGGATCGTCTGCGCGCCCGTCGCAGTGACCTTGCCGATCTCGCGGATGACACCGTCCTCGATGAACAGGTCGGTCGGTTTCTCGCCGAGCAGGGACACGCCCTTCACGAGGATCTTCATGAGTCGTTCTCCTCTCCGGCGAGCAGGTGGTAGAGCACGGACATTCGCACCGCCACTCCGGCGGAGACCTGGTCCAGGATCAGGCTGGTCGCCGCGTCGGCGGCCTCGGGTGCGATCTCGAGTCCGCGGTTCATCGGGCCGGGGTGCAGGATCGGGGTGTTCTCGCCCAGCACCGCCAGGCGGTCGCGGGTCAGCCCGTAGCCCACGGTGTATTCGCGGGGGCTGGGGAAGAAGCCCCCAGCCATCCGCTCCTTCTGGACCCGCAGCATCATCACTGCATCCACGGTGGGCAGGACCTCGTCGATGTCGTAGGACGCGGCGAAGCCGGCCTCCTTCGACCAGGACTCGAGGCCGCTGGGCATCAGCGTCGGTGGGGCCACCACGGTGACCTGCGCGCCGAGCTTGGTCAGCAACTTGATGTTGCTGCGGAACACACGGCTGTGGGTCAGGTCGCCGACGAGCGCGATGTGTCGACCCTCGAGCGGGCCCAGGCGCCCCTGCAGGGTGTAGGCGTCCAGGAGTGCCTGGGTCGGGTGTTCGTGCATCCCGTCCCCCGCGTTGATCACCGCGGCGTCGACCCATTGGCTGACCTGCTGGGCGGCGCCGCTGGCGGCGTGGCGCATGACCAGCGCGTCGACGCCCATGGCACAGATGGTCAGCACGGTGTCACGCAGGCTCTCTCCCTTGGAGGTGGACGAGCCCTTGCCGGCGATGTTGATCGTGTCGGCCGAGAGCCACTTGCCGGCGATCTCGAAGCTGGAGCGGGTCCGGGTGGAGTCCTCGAAGAAGAGGTTGATCACCGTACGCCCGCGCAACGCAGGGAGCTTCTTGACCTGCCTGTTCTGCACGTCGTGCATTTCGGTGGCGGTGGCGAAGAGGGTCTCGATGTCGTCGACGGCCAGGTCGTCCACGGAGAGCAGGTGACGCTTCACGAGATCCTCACCTCGTCGTGGCCGTCGATCTCGGCCAGGCGGACACTGACCCTCTCCGCGCGGGAGCTGGGGAGGTTCTTTCCGACGTGGTCGGCTCGGATCGGCAGCTCACGGTGGCCGCGATCGACGAGGACCGCAAGCCGGACTGCCGCGGGGCGACCGAGGTCGTTGAGCGCGTCGAGCGCGGCGCGAATCGTCCGGCCGGAGTAGAGCACGTCGTCGACGAGCACGACGGTCTTGTTGTCGACACCGCTGGCGGGTACGACGGTCTTCTGCGGGCCTCGGGTCGGGTTCGACCGGAGGTCGTCTCGATACATCGTCACATCGAGCGAGCCGACCGCGACTTCCGCTCCCTCGACGGAGGTGATCCGCTCGGCGATTCGCCGGGCCAGCGGAACCCCTCGGGTGTGCAGGCCGAGCAGCAGGAGATCGTCAGCACCCTTGTTGCGTTCGAGGATCTCGTGGGAGATGCGGGTCAGTGCCCGGGAAATGTCACGGGCGTCGAGGACGGTGTTGCCCTCGTCCGCGGGTTCTGCACTGTCAGTCTGGGCAGGCATGTGCGTGCCGGACCTCCTTCTCCGCCTCACTGGACGGCTCGTTAAAGGATGTCGATCGGGATGGACTGTAGCAGTTCTTCAGGCGTGCCCCGTCACCACACGACGGTGGTGGACGCGCGTCGACCGTGATGCCGGATCGGGACGAGGAAGCCCAGGCAGGCCAGCGACCACAGTACGAGTCCGGTGACGAGCGCCCAGGCCGCGTCGGGCATCCAGATCCGCAGCGCCCTGAGATCTTGGCCGAAGAGCCCGGGAAG
>JAKDNC010000697.1 GCA_030452025.1 Nocardioides sp.
CGATCGGTGGCCCCCAAAGGCACGATCGAGTGGCTCCCACGACTACGAATACTCATACAACAGCGGCAACACCTCCGCCACCTGTGGGGACTTCCTGGCCCAGGCGGGCAGGATCGCCGAGGCAAACCGACGTCGCTCACCGTTGTCGTCGGTGCGCTTGTCATTCACGCGCGGAGCGGTCACCGCCACCGCACCGGCGGCGGTGGTCACCTCGCGCGCCTCGTGGTGGCCGTTGCGGACCACCAGCCGGTGACCGTCCTGGTCGACCTCGTCGGCTGCCGTCGACGTAGGCAGCGACCTCGGCGGCCAGCGCCGCTGCGAGCATCTGCCGGGCACCATCGCGGACGATCTCATCGAGCAACGACTCGCCGCGCAGGCTCGACCCGTCCTGGTTGGCCTCGTCGGTGTCGGGGACTATCTTGAGCATCGGGCGTACCTTCCCGAACCAGCGCTCCAACGCCGGCCCTTGATCAGAACTGCTTCGTCTAAAAGATCATCCTCGGGAAGGTACGCCCCGTGCACGCCACCCCGCCGAGGACCATCCACAGGTTCTGATCATTCCTCCTCACCTGATCCCGCGCGCCCGTGCCTGCAACGCCCGCACCACTGCGCTGAGGTCCTCGTCGGGCCCCGCCACCTCGATCCCCGGCGCGACCGCCTGCACCGGCAGCGGTGTGACAGGCCCAGGCTCCGCGTTCCACTCCGCGAGCCACGCCGTCAGTTGCGCGCTGCTGCTGGCGTAGACGATCCGGCCCAGGCCCACCCAGGCATGGGCGGCGGCGCACATCGGGCAGTGCTCCCCGGAGGTGTAGGCCGTGGCCAGGGCGCGCTCGTCGGGGGAGAGGTGCTTCGCGGCCCAGCGGGCGATCGCGAATTCGGGATGCTGGGTCTGATCGCCGCCGGCGACCCGGTTGCGGTCGGCGAACAGCTCCTGCCCGTCGGCGTCGACCAGGAGCGAGCCGAAGGGCTCGTCCCCGGCCTCGAGTGCCTCCCGGGCGAGGTCCACGCAGCGGCGCAGATGCCCGCGGTCGGTATCGGTGAGGTCAGAAGGATCCGTCATGTGGCCACTCAATCACGAGCCCCAGATCGACGGGCGGGCGCGTGACCATGCCGGGTGTGAGCGTGTCCTTCGTAGTCTCCCCTGGCTCGGGGGCACCGCCGGGGAGATCCAGTATCCCGGTGTCAACGGTCCCCGCGTCTTCTGCACGAGCACGAGCTTGCCGTCATGACGCCAGAGCCCATAGACGCCGAAATAGTGAGTCGACTGCATCCTGCGATCACAGCACAACGGAGCATCTCAATCTACGGGTGTCACGCTGGGGTATACCCCAGCGGCGCACCTAGACCGCGACGTTGCCACGGTTGCGAGTAGGGTCCCCGGCGCGCATTTCGTGACGGATATGTCTACCGTGCCGCGCCGGCCACCTCAACGTGACATCCGGAGGATCTGCTCCCTGGCCAACCAAGCACCTTCGGCACGAGACGCGATCACCGCTGTGCGCGGATCGGCCGGGGATTAAATCTCACCGGAACGATGCCAGTCCCCGGCAGTGGCTGCGCCCACTTTCTGAGCGTGACGGGACGGTCCCGCCGGTCCGGAGGTGGAGGGCCATGCGCACGCTCCATCGTAGTGTGTCCGCGGTGTCGAGGACTCTCGGCATCCGCTGCGCCGACCTTGCCGGTACCCGGTCCGAGCGCTGGCATCCAGCTGTACATGGATGCCGGCGGTCTGCCGGTGGCTCAACGGACTCTGCCCACCGAACAGTTCGTCACCGGGAGTGCTGACGACTGCGTCGCCGCGCGCGACTACCAGGATCATCGCGGCCTGTCCCGCACCCTCGAGGCGGCAGGCATCGCGCAGACCGCCTCGCGCACCACGGCGGGCGGATCGGCGGTCGTGATCATGCGCGTGGCCGCGTGCCTGCGAGCGAAGTTGCCCGCCGTCCGGTCCCGGCACACCGCGGCGGCATGACCCGGGGCGCGGACAGCCCACCGCGACACTCGCTGCCGGCCCTGTTGCCGGGGCCGGTGCTGATGGTGGTCCTGCTATTGGCCGGGGCGGTCGGCGCCCTGGCGGCTCTGGTGGTGTCGCTGGCCGCCGTGAGCGGGGTTCCCGGGAGCAGACTTCTCGCGCGTAATCTTCGAGGTCAACCCCGTCGACTGGCGCGAGAAGGGGCCGGCGTGGAGCCGACCCCTTCCGTCAGG
>JAKDNC010000051.1 GCA_030452025.1 Nocardioides sp.
GAGTCCTAGTCGAGTGGGAGGGCCTGATGAGCACCATCACCAATCGCGGCCGCACGGGTGCGGGCGCCGGCACGAAAACCCGGAAGGACACGGGGGCCTCGCCGAAGCTGAGGAAGTACACGGATTCCGCGCCGAAGGTGCGGAAGAAGGACACGGGGGAGAAGGGCAACCGGGGCGAGTTCGGATCGATCACCCGCGACGAAGCTGACGTCACCGTCGACCCCGGCGGCGACCCGGACGTGCGATACCTGACCGTGGGCTGGTTCAACGACAAGCTGTCCAGCTACTTCGATGCCAGCGGCTTGCTGACCTGCGCCGAGGTCGAGGCGAACGAGGAGCTGCTGGATGAGGAAGCGGTCTTCGAGCGGATTCAGGCCGACGCCGAACGAGTGTGCCGCCGCCGCGGGGCGATGCAGCATCTCGATGACGTCATCGGCGACACGGCCCACGATGTCATCAAGCGCATCCGCGATCGCGAAGACCGCGACGAGGGGGTGCGCGCCGTCGCCACGGCCGCCCTGGTGCGCCGCATCGTCCACGGCCACCTCGACCACCGGCTCAGCTCCGGCGAGGTCGAACGCTCCGAGGTTCGCTCCGGACAGGTGCGGCTGGCCAAGACCGTCGCCGCCAGGGAGCAGGAGCTCGCACGGGAACTGTCTGGCCGGGAGAAGGACGACCTGGCCGACGAGGTGCGGGCATCGTTCCCCTCGACCAACCGGCCCCCGGTCGGCTTCCACATAGGCCGCAAGGACCGGCACGTGCCGATCGACGCGCAGCCAGAACCCGGGAACCTGCTGTCGGTGCCGGCGGACGAGTCGACGCTGCACCAGGACCAGCGCGACCCGTTCCCGGAGGCTGTCGACCGCACACGGATGGACGCCGCCGAGATGCTGCATTTCGTGCGAAACCGCGACGAGTCGCCGATGCCGATCCACTCGCGCAACACCGGCACCACGATCTACAACACCATCGCCCAGTCCATGCGGATCCCGCCAGCGCGGGAGAACTTGCTGTCGCACCGGCAGGCACAAGCCGCCGGCCGCACCGTCCGCGCCCACGAGCGCGGAGTCCAGGGCGTGTGCGCCGACTACCTCGACGGGAACCGCAACGAGCAGACCGAGGCGCTGTTCGCCCCGTTCGGCGACATCGACGACGAGCGCCGGGAGGCGTTCGCGATCTCGTTCGAATCCAACGCCTACGCCGAGGAGATGTGGGGATCGGCGCTGAAGTGTGCCGACCCGCAGCTGAAGAACGTCGAATTCACGTCCCAGATGCCTGACCAGCAATGACCCCCGAGGACACCGGCGGCGCGCGGCGACCGGAATGAAATCTCCCGCCCACTGCGCCGGACGAACGGGCTCGACAACGTGAAGGAGGAAGCGGGCGACCGCGAAGACTATGGATGCTTCGACAGTTGACCTCAGCGGGGGCTGGAGCCGGATCTGGGAAGTGCTGGGCCCGGAGGTCCAGGGGCTGCTGCTGTTGGCGCTGGCCGTCGGCGTACTCATCGCGGTCTACGCGGTTGTGAAGTTCCTGTTCGACAACCGCCGCCGGGGTGGGGGAGACGTGCGCGGGCTCACCGTGTGGCTGCTGATCGCGGCCCTGCTGGCCGCGCCAGCTGCCTTGATCCCGCTGCTGCTGGTGATCGCCGACATCCTGATCGCCATCCTCCTGGCCGCGCTCAGCCTGGCCGGGGTCACGGCCTGAGACCGCCGGACCGGACCGTGGAGCGAGGAGATGAGGAGGCAGCGTGAGTGATGAGCCCACCCGCGAGCGCGAGGTCTACCTGTACAACCTCACGCCAATGACCGGGAAGGACGCGCAGAAGGATCGACGCGCCGTCCACTTCACGATCGAGATGAACCGCAGCACGCGAAACGCCAACCTGCTCGCCTTCCCCGTGGCACTGATCGCCCTCGGGGTCGCCATCGTCGTGGTCCGGCTGCTGCCACTGCTCCCGGTATGGACGGCCGTGATCCCGGCTGCCGCGGCGTACGCCGTCGTGCTGTTCGTGACCCTGGCCCATCAGCGCCGGGGCTTGAAGCTGACCCAATGGCGGGCCTTCGCCGACCGCAAGCGGGCCCGCACCGGGGTGTTCATCCAGTGCGGGTCCGTGATCGACCCGCTGTCCTCGCGTCCGCTGAAGATCGTTCGCTCCGGCACGCCCAACGACTCCGACCCCCAGTGGGATACCGACCTGATCCTCGATGAGGTGACTGCTTGATGCCGCCGATCATCCGCCGCATCCTGCCCGCGACGCGCATCCTGGCACCCCTGACGATGCTCGCCGGGCTGCTCATGCTGATGACGTCCCCGGCAGGCGCCGTGGACCTGACCTCGCCGGGGAAGACACTGGCGGACGCCCCGGCCGAGGCGATCACGCAGGCGGCCGGCGTGCAGCCCGCCGCCCAGGATCCCGGCACGCCGACCGACAGCACGCCCGCCTGCGCCACGGTCGGTGACGAGACTGACCCCATCAAGTGCCTGCCGATCATCCGCTGGGCGACATCGATGCAGATGAGCGACACCGTCGCCTTCAACATCTCCCAGCCGATGCGCAGCGTCGAGGTCACCACCCTCGAGAAGACGAGCTTCGAGGGGCTGTTGACGGGCGGGAACATGGTGTGGATGGTCGCCGCCCTGATCATCAACGCGGTCACCAACTACCAGGTCAATGCGCAGATGGTGAAGCCACTGAACGACTTCGCCGCCGCGTTCGGCTCCTCCATCATCGACTCCGGGGCGATCTACCTCATCTTGGGCCTCGCGGTCGTGGCGATGGCCACCGCCGGCGTCCGGGCAGGGTTCACCGTGCGCCGATTCGCCATGATGATCCTCAGCCTGGGGATCTTCGCGGCCATGGTGATGGGGTCGATGAACGACCGCGGCGAGGGAGCCAGCTACGACCCGGGATTCTTTTCGCCCGCATGGATGGTCCAGGAGGTCTCCGGCGGCTTCTCTGCGATCGCAGATGCGCTGGCGACCCCGATCTCCAACCGGTCGGCCGATGCGACGACCGTGTTCTCCGACGAGGCGAAGAACGACCCGACCTCCTGTAAGTCCTACATCGACACCTTGCATGACCAGTACAACCAGTACTACGAGGACACCGGTCAGCCTGCCCCGGCGGCGCTGGATGTGATGTCGCGCTGGTGGGAGGAGACCGCCTACCGCGCTTTCGCCACCGTCCAGTACGGCGATGCGTCCGACCTCGGCGCCGACTACGCCGCCTGTCAGCAGCTGGAGACCAACGCGGGCGTGACCAACCACGATCGCCACGAGATCCTCACCGCCGCGTACAGCAGCGGGGACGAGGACTACTCGGCCGTCGTGCCAGTGGCCGGATCCCCGATGATCACCGGGGGCCACACGAACGACAACCGTGCAGCGCGGCAGAACCTGGCCTGGGGGCTGTGCCAGGTCGACACCGAAGGCAACTACACGCTGCGCTCGGATCTGCCCGAGGAGGGCATCGCCGGAGGCAAGATCGGCGGGCCGCTGACCCAGGACGCCTGCACGGCGATGTTCACCGGCGATGGCGTCAACCACGATCCCAGGTTCGTGTTCTCTCTGCCGTTTTCCGACAAGGTCTCCCCGGATTCGACTGTGGCCGAGCTCGACGACATCCAGTTCGCGGTCGTCGGCGACAAGTCGCTGCTGTCGGATCCGGACAACGAGCTGGCCAGCCACCCGCAGGCGTACGGATTCGTGGCCAACTCCGCCGGCACCATCCGCACCGCCAGCACTCTACTTACCATCTCCTACCTGGTCAGTGCCCTCTGCGGCGGTGTGGCGATGGCCCTGCTAGCTGGGGTGCTGTTTGTGATGAAGCTGCTGTCCTACGCGATGGCGTTCTTCCTGATCCTCGCGGCGCTGGCGGGCGTGGTCAGCCAGGGCTTCGGGTCCGCGTCGAGCTTCTTCAAAGGCTGGATCGGATACACGGCGATCACGTCGATGACCACGTTGCTGTTCGCGTTCGTGCTGCTGATGGCGTCGGGGCTGCTGCGCGCCGGGGACAGCATCTTCGGCCAGTGGGCGCTGGCGATGATGATCTGGATCGGACTGTGCCCGGCCCTGTCCATCCTCGTGCTGAACTGGGCGTTCAAGCGCCTGTTCCGCACCAGCAGCCCGTTCACGCTGCGCGGCATGCAGGCCATGGCCGGGAACCCGGCGGCGGTGGCCGGTGCGACGGCGGCGGGCGGGTCGCTGCTCAAGAATGGCATGGACAAGGGGAGCCGTCAGTTGAAGAGCTCGCTGGTCAGTGCCGGCAAGAACCGTCTCGGCGGCAAGGCCGGTGCCGACTCGAAGTCGCCCGCCGCGGGCGAAGAACTGCTCGGGGACGCCGAGAATCCCGCGCCTGCGGACAAGCAGGTGGCCGCGGGGTCGAAGGACGCCGTCGACTCCTCGACGAAGCAGGCTGTCACCAGCGGCGCAGGTGAGGGCCAGGACGGACAGGCCGACGGTGAGGACCGGTCCGAGGGCACCGTCGTGGGCGCTGCGAATGGCGACGCGGACACTGCCGCCGTCGAGGACGGCAGCAGTACGGAGGGCGATGTAGCGGTTGACGAAGGTTTCGACGATTCGATGGTGGCGGGTGCTGTCGACGCTCCTGCTGAGGATGGCGCCGGGCATGCGGGGTCGCGGTCGCTCGGGCAGCGGCTGTCGGACTTCGACGCCTCCGGCCGCCGGGATGAGAACCTCGACCGGGCCGCCGGCAACATCGAGGCCACGGCCGCCGCGGTCGGGGCCGGAGCACTCCGGACCGGGCGGGAAGGACGCCTGGCCGCCGGACGCGCCCGCGACATCCCCGCGAACCTGCGCCGGCAGATCACCGGCGGCGCCGGGATGATCAAGCAGAAGTGGGACAAAGGCAAGGCCACCCGCGCCTCCCTCTGGAACGACCCCGGCCTGGCCGCCGAGTACCTCGCCACCCGCGGGACCGGTAAGGCCGCCCAGGTCGTCGGCACCGCCGGCACCAAGCTCGCAGCAGCCGCCAAGAACCCCGCCACCTACACCAAGGCGATGAAGGGCGCCGCACTCTACGGCGGGATGGCCCTGGCCTCCGGCGGTCTGGCAGTGCCGGCCGCCGTGATGGGCGGACGGTCGCTGATCAAGCACCGCCAGAGAATCACCGGGGGCGCCAGCCACGCGGCCCGCACGGGAGCCGGCGCCCTGACGGGTTTGGCTAAGTCCAGCTACCGCGCGGGCGTGCCCGAGATGTCGCGCGAGGACCGGCAGGAGGCGATCCAGTCCATGGAGCTCAACTCGCGGATCCGGGCCGACCAGAGCGCCGACGACAAGGCTCCGATCACCGAACTGGCCCAGGGCCTGCCGATGGTCCAGGAGCGTCAGCTGGCCGCCGAGATGGCCGATGCGACCGAATCGTTCGACGCCTTCGAGGCCGAGAACGGCCGCGCCCCCGAGGCGAGCGAGAAGGCCGCCATGGTCGAGGACCTGCCGTTCTACTCCTCGATGAACGCCGACACCGAACTGCGCGACCTGTTCGAACACCGCGTGGCCGAGCAGACCAAGCAGGCGAGCTCCATCTTCGACGCTTATCAGGCCTCCCACGGCGAGCAGATGAGCGCCGAGCAGATGCGCAGCGAGACGGCGCACCTGCCCTTCTACGCCCAGTCGGTGCGGGGCCTGGACCCGCGCCAGGGCTCCCTGTCCCTGGCCGGCACGGGCAATCACGAGGCCCCGCGCCTGGCCGGGCCGGATCCGCGCACGTTCGACCCTCACGACGCACCCGAGCCGGAGGCGACCCCGGTGCCGGACACCCAGGGCACGATCGACCTCGACGCCGGCGGCGCCGGTCAGGACGGCCCGGATCATGGCGGCTGACCCGCGCGACATCCGGAGCGTGCAGGAAAGGAGCGAGACGCGATGAGGACCCAACCGAGAACCCCCGCCGGCGGGCCGGATGGCGGCCGGTTCGCGGCCACCTCCCGCTCCGACGCCGCTACCGATGTCACACTCGTGCCCATGAACAGCGACGGGTCCCACGGGTCGATCTTCTTCCCCGAGCGCCTCCACAGCGCCGACGAACACCTCCAGTGGTGGTCCACCGTGCCCGTACCCGACGAAGTCCTCCAAGCCGTCATGGACGACTACAGCAACTCCCGAGCCGTCACGATCAACTCGATCGTGGGCAAGTGGGAGGCCCCGCCGAAGCACCCGGAGTGGAGCAAGGCGGAGTACGAGGCCCGGATCAGAGAGCATGGTCAGAAGCACAACGAGATCCTGGAAGGATGGAAGGAGCGGGTTCCCGAGAAGCTGGACCGCTTCGCCGTCCGCGACGCCGTGCGCATGCACCTGGCCTGGACCTACCGCTACACCCTCCCCACCGAGGAACAGACCCGCGTCGAGCAGACCCAGATCACCGTCGGCGAGATCACCGGCACCCCCGCCGAGGTCTCCACCCGCTACGCCATGCCCGGATTCGCCGACCGCCACCCCGAGGCACTCACCCGCCTACCCGACGACAACGCCGAAGTGCGCAAGCAACTGGCCCAGCTGCGCTCCCAGGTCGACACCTTCGGGCAGCGGTCCTCGGCCCACTACGCGGGATACCTCGCCGAGAACGGCTACTCCGCCCAGCAGATCGACGCCGAGCTCCGCGGGGAGGAGACCGGCCCGCCCGTCGGTCAGAAGAAGGCACTGAAGTCCTTCAAGAAGGGCTGAGCCATGATCCGGGCCATCATCGCCGTCATACAGGGCGCCATCGCCGGGATGATCGGCATGTTCATCGTCGACAAGAGCGTCGACGTCGCCACCGACGAACGCGTCCATAACGGCGGCCGCGCCTGCTGCAGCTGCCTGGCCATCGGCTTCGGGATCCTGGTGATCGCATTGCTGGGCTGGGGCATCTGGGACTGGGTCTCCGGTCTCGGCCAGCCGGAGACCTACTAGGTAGCCTCCGCATAAGCCGCTTCGCACTCTGGGCACTTCGGCAAGCTGTCGTGTTCTTGCCGGGGCACGAAATAGACGCCGCACAGGGAGCGCGCGGCCCGGCCCTCGACGGTCCGCTCGGTGAGATCTCGACTGTGTACATAGTGGGACTCGGTGACCATCTGAGGCGTGGTTCGGGTCCCGCTCTCGCTCATATTGAGTAGCTCGGCGATTCGGGTAGACAGGGTTCCAATCTCGAGCATGTTCGAGTAGGAGCCGCCGGCAACTTCCCAGTCCGTCTCCGGTGGATGCACGCAGGCGAGAAGCGACATTGTGAAGGCGGCGGCGAGCTGGCTGCCTCTCCAGTCTGCTTGCTCACGGACGGTCAGGACCACTTCCTCGGCGTGGTATTCCGGCTCTTCGAACCTCTCCACGATGAGGTCGACCTCGGCCAAGATCTCGTGTCGGCCCTTCTCGACGGCCATCTCTGGGGCACGGATCGTGAGGCGTGTCGTCCCGCCGGAGGCCACCGAACTCAGCGCCTCGGCGATAGCCCGCTGGTTTCCAAGATGCCAGTCGGACAGGAGGGAGTGGGCGAGCTCGAGTTTCCACAGGTCGGCGTCTTCCGTCGTTGGCAGGAGACTCGCCACCCCCGGCCCCGCCTCGATCCGTTCGATCCGCTTGTAGAAGTCGTCCCGATCCTGGTGGTTGCCCTTGGCGAGGCCGACTGCGACGACCCAGCACGCGCCACCTGGTTCGATCCAGACCGCGCCTCTCCACTGACTGATCTTGACCTCGTGGAACCTCTCGCTGGCTGCTGCGTGGATCGGCCCTACGGGGGAGTCCTGCTTGGGGTCCTCGCCGAAGCACTCGACGGCCTTGCTCAGGACCGGGTGGTCCAGCGACGTCAAGGGCATCGCTGCCTGGAGATCACCGCGCTCGATGGCTTGCTTCGGGTACGGGTTCCCCCAGCCTTCAGGCAGGTCCTCGCGAACGGTGCGAAGGGTCGGGCGTGCAGTGCGGCGGGTCATGTCACCAGAATGCCGCAGCTACTCCTTCCGGGGAGGAGGTCTAGAGAAGCTCGGCGATCTCGCTCGCGGCTTCGTCCTCGATCTGCTGACGGGACGCGAAACGCTCGGCGAGGTCTCTGCGTTCTGCGTCGCGGTGTTGGATGAACTTGACGAGGTCGCTCATGAGGATGCGGCGATCGCGGCCGACGCGGTGGAAGGGGATGACACCATCGTCGAGGAGCTTGTACAGGTGGGTGCGGCTCATCCGCAGTCTCTTCGCGGCTTCATTGGGGGTGACCGTGTCGTTGGCTTCGAGGGCGATGATGTCGTCGCCGTCGCGCAGGCTCGATGCGAGTGCGTGCAGGACCTCTCTCATCTCTACTGGGAGGGTCTCTTTCAGCTGTTCGAGCTGGTCGATCTGTGCGGATGGGACGGGCTTGCGGTTGATGGTGTCCATGACTTCCCCTCGGTGAGATGCCGCGACTGCAACAGCTGTCACAGATGACACTAGGTGTTGGCTGGTGTACGCGCAACAGCGATCTCATCCCGCGTGGCTCACCTCATGCAGCCGTCGACGACGCCGCGATCCCAGCGGGCGTCTGGATCTTCGCCAGGGCCTTCAGCTTGGTCTGGGCGGGCTGGCGCAGTTCGATGGGCTGGCCGGCCAGGCGGGAGACCATCGCGGCGATGACCACGGCGTCGGCGACGTCGTTGCCAGTGACCTCGGCCTGCTTGTAGGTCGCGGCGGTGGTGACCAGGACCAGGTCCTTGCCGGCGTTGCCCTTCCCGGTCGCGTACATCATCCGCGAGGGCGGAGGGACCTCCACGACGGGCACGCCGCTGCGCTCGAGAGCGGCGACGATCCGCCACCACAGGCCGGAGCGGTCGTGGACCTTACCCGCGTGACGCATCCCGTAGGCGGGCGCTTCGATGCCGACCACCTCCGCGTCGCCGGTGGCTTCCAGCACGTCGGCGGCGATGGTCTCCATCCGCTCGTACCGCGACCGCAGCGTCTCCGTGCCCGCCTTCGGCGGCTTGGAGGCCACCGTGGTGGTCTCCACCCGTTCGGGGGAGCGCACCAGGGCGATGCCGGTGCGGGCCAGGGACAGGTCGATGCCGGCGATGATCATGCCGCCCCTTCGATGCGGCGCATCCACGCCTGATGAGTGCGCAGCCGGCGCATCCCTCGCCGCATGTCCGATTCCAGCGTCACCTCGTCGACTTCGACACCGGCGCGGCGGCAGGCGGTGGCCACGCGGTCGCGCAGCTCGGTGCCGACGGGGCTGAGGGTCTCGTTGCCGTCGTAGCGGTTGCGCATGGTCGTATCGGGAACGTTGCGCACCTCGACGCTGAGCGAGGCGGCCTGGCCCTCGGTCGTGATGACCGGGGTGTAGGTGGGGCCGGTGGGCAGGTGCCCGTCCTGGCACCGCTCGGCGAACGTGTCCAGGAGCCTGTCGCGCATCTGTCGGGCCTCATCGAGACCTTCGGGCGCGGAGGCGTGATCGGCCCGCGGGGCTGCATGGGCGGGATGGCGATCCATCCACACGGTCAGGGCGTGCTGCTGGGCTGCGGACTCGCACAGCTGCTCGGTCTCGTACAGCTCATCGTCGGCGACGTGCTCGGTGATGGCGTCGGCGAGCCGGTCAGCGTTGTCGTGATCGTGTTCGGCCAGGGCGGGGCTCATCTGCGCGAACCGCTGCCGCGACTGGTCGGGGGTCAGTTGATGGGTCTCGAGGGAGAACTCGGCCAGGTTGCGGTGGATGACGTAGGGGTGGTCCATATCCCCGTCGATCAGGACCGTCGATCCGTCATCACAGGTGACGTGGGTGAAGGTGCCGTCGGGGTCGTGGTGCTCGACGGTGCCGTCCAGCAGCACCCGGTCGGCGATCGATCCGTCCTCGTAGACGGTCGAATCCGCTTCGGAGACCGGGTACTCCCAGGACACGGCCGCGTCCTCGTGGTCCCACTGCTGCGTCATGTCGAACGGGTCCGCGGCGACCGCCACCAGGGCCTCGCCGCGACGGGTCGAGCCGAACTCGCCCCTGTTGCCGGGCTCTCCGGTGTCGCGCTTGCGCCGCCGCGGCGTGCTCGCATCGTTGCGGGTGTGCTGGGCCATGGGATCTGCTCCTGTCGGTCGCGATCACGTTTCACCGTGGGAAGTGGGCGGGCGCCCCCTGTCGCAGGACAGGACCCGCGTGGCGCGCGCCGCTCGGGGTCATTGCCACTGGTGCAGGTCCAGGTCGTCGCGGAAATCCACCAGCGCACCACTGACAGCGGCGGACATCTGCTGGTCGCTGATGCCCTCGTACCCGCTGTGGGTCAGTTCCAGGGTGCTGGCGGCGGAGTTCCAGCGCGCCTGCCCGTCGAAACCGAGGTCGTCGCCGAATGCCTCGGGGTCGTCGCTGCGGGTCTCCAGGTAGGTGTCGACCTGGTCGTCGGTGATCTCCTCGTCGGTGATCTCCCACGGCGCCGCCCCCACCCGGTAGTTCGAGGTCGGCAGCTGGTTGCGGTTGATGCCGATCGCGACGACGGTGCGGCCGTCCTCATCGAACGACGCCTCGACGTTCGTGGCGAGTCCGTCGACTTCCGGGTCGAGGGTGAGCTCTCGGCCCGGTGCCTGCGGCGGGGCTGGTGAGACGTCGACGACCACGTCGCCGCGCGCAGTCGGCGCGAACTGTCCGCCGTTGCCGGCCAGGCCGGCATCTGCCCTGCGGATCGTCTTCATGCCGTCCTCCTCGTGTCGTGCTGCTCACCCGGGGAAGTGGGCGGGCCCAGCACGCCACGGGACACGGCGGCCGGCAGCAGAGAGCCCCTCGGCGCGTCGTCCGGGACGGGGCCGAGGGGCTCTGCGGATGGGTGGTCAGACTGCGGCGGCGACGGGCCTCGCTGCGATCTCCTTGACCTTGTCGGGGCGGAACCCGGACCAGTGATCCTGCTCGGTGACGACCACGGGCGCCTGGGCGTAGCCCATCGCCTTGACGTGGGCGAGGGCGTCGGGGTCCTCGGTGATGTCGACGACGTCGTAGGGCACAGTCGCCTTGTCCAAGGCGCGCTTGGTCGCATCGCACTGGACGCAACGGGGCTTGGAGTACACGGTGATGGCCATCGGGGTGATGCCTCGCTTTCGGACGGGGCGGCGCCGGACTCTCCGGCACCGGGGTGTGTACCTGGGGGAGTGGGCGGCGCCGCCGCGATCGCGCGGCCTCGACCCAGCTACCGCCGCGCCACCTGGGAAATCCAGTGGGTGGCAGTCGGCGGCAGGGTCAGCGGGAGGCGCCGGTGCCGATGAGGGTCTCGCGGACGGTGACCATGGCCGTGGGGTCCTCGACCTCCTGCGCGTCGATCAGGTCCCGCCAGTCGCCGCTGTGGACCCACGTCAGGTGCGTCATGTGGCGGGAGGCCATCACGCACAGCCTGCCGGGGGCGAGGTGGTGGTCGGAGACGGTCGAGGCGGAGGCCAGCGGGTCCACGGCGACCACTGCGTGCCACTGGCCGCCCTGCAGGCGGTCAGCGGTGCCGACGGTGATGCCGGGGAACATTCCCAGGTTCGACAGGAACCCGGCGATGCCGTTGACGGCCAGGTTGTCCCCGGCGACCACGGCCACGTCATTCGGGGTCAGCGTCCGTGTGCCGTCGTCGGTGGTGATCTCTTGGCCGACGAAGCCCTGGGCGAGCCGCGCCACGTCGGCGTACAGGTCCACCGGGTCGGCATGGTCGATCTGGACGGACTCGATCTCCTCATGGCCGACAACGTGCCGGTCGGGTCGGCCGGAGTCGAAGGCGAAGTCGTACAGCGGGGCGATCGCCTCGACCGTCGAGGCCCCGAGCCGGTAGGAGGTCGGCAGGTGCAGCACCTTCGCCGCCGCGTGGGCGCGCAGCACGTCGGGGGCGCGCCCGTGCGGCGGGTAGTCGGCCTCGTCGAACACGGACGTGTCGGCGGTGGTCACAGGCCCGATCTGGCCGGGGTCGCCGCTCATCAGCCCCGGCTGGCCGCCCTTGGCGG